>JBGUVZ010000346.1:0-4881 GCA_045220685.1 Oscillospiraceae bacterium
CTTGGAAACGGTCTCAGACATCCGTATTTTTCAGCTGTTATTCAGGGTTTCAAGGAAGCGGTTGAGGAAAAAGGATTTGACATAATCTTCATTGGAGCGCGAAAAGAAGAAAAGCCGCTTACGTACTATGAACACTGCCGTCACAGAAATGTTGAAGGAGTGCTGGTAGCGTGTGCAGATTTCTACGATTCGCAGATCGGTGAAGTTCTCAGAAGTGATCTTCCTTCAGTTGTGATCGACTTCTTTTCCAGACGTGAACATTCGGTTTGTTCAGACAACCGTCAGGGAATAAGAGACATACTTGAGTATGTTTACGAAATGGGTCACAGAAAGATAGGATACATTTACGGAGACACATCACTGATAACTACTGTAAGGCTTGATACCTTTACTGAGACAATGAAGCAGCTCGGTGTTCCTCTCGTACTTGACTACATTAAACAGGGAAAGTACAGTGAAGCGGAACGATCCGAAGAACTGGTTTCAGAAATGCTATCGCTTTATGAGCCGCCGACATGCATTATAATGCCGGACGACATTTCAGCCTTAGGTGGAATAAAGGCAGCGATGAAACTTGGTCTGAGAATACCGGATGACATTTCATTCGTTGGATTTGACGGTGTGATGTCAGGACAGATAATCGAACCTAAGCTTACAACAGTCTGGCAGAACACTGACGAGCTCGGAAGAAGGGCAGCAGATCTTCTGCTAAGCCGTATAAAAGGTGAGGAAATATCTGAACTGAGGAAACATACTCTGATTGAAACAACCTTAATAAAGGGTCAAACAGTCGCAAGACTGACCACATAAATTTAATGCATATTATATTTACCAAAATATAATATAATCATTAAGGAGGAAAATTTAGAAATGAAGAATTTTAAGAAGACATTAGCATTACTCGCAGCTCTTGCTCTCTCAGCAACAGCATTCTACGGCTGTGGTCCTGCAGCTGACAGCCAGCCAGCTGGTGGCAGCGACGCTAGCAACTCAACATCAGAAGAATCAAAGGGTGGCGACGAAGCTTCAAAGCCAGCAGACGGCGGTGAAGCTAGCGGCGACCAGCTCACAATCCTTTGCTGGAACGCAAACGACAGCCAGCCAATGGTTGATCTTTTCTGCGAAAAGACAGGCACAGATGCTTCACTCATCAACATCAAGAACTTCAACGTACAGGGCGGACAGGCTTCTGAACAGTACACACAGTACCTTGCTAACCCAGACAACGACGCTGATATCATGTTCCTCGAAGCTGACTGGTGCCTTAACTTCATCAACGATGACGCTCAGACACTTCCACTCTCAGAAATCGGCTACTCAGATTCTGATTTCTCAGACATCTATGACTACGTTGTAGAAACAGGTAAGTCAACAACAACAGGTGCTCTCAAGGGTATTTCATGGCAGGCTGCAGCAGGCGGCTTCTGCTACAGAGACGACCTCGCTGAACAGTACCTCGGCGTTAAGACACCTGATGAAATGCAGGAAAAGGTTAAGGACTGGGATACATTCCTTGCAACAGCTAAGACACTTAAGGACGCTAACGGTCCAGCTCTCTCAGCTACACTCGGCGGTGTATGGCAGGTTTACTCAGGCTCAAGAGATTCAGCTTGGGTTAAGGACGGCAAGCTTTTAGTAGATGACTACTGCACAAAGTATGCTGAATTTGCACACACACTTTACAACGAAGGCTATGTAACAAAGGTTACACAGTGGTCACCAGAATGGACACCACTCGGACAGACAGACGACGTAATGGGCTTCTTCGTTTCAACATGGGGCTTTGGTGATACAATCCTCACAGCAGCAGCTGGCGGCGAAGGCGGAGCTACATTCGGTAAGTGGAAGTGCGTAGTTGGTCCTTCAGAATTCTACTGGGGCGGTACATGGCTTGCTCCTGCAGCAAGAATCAACAACAAGGAACTTGCTAAGCAGTTCATCGACTTCTTCACAATCAACGAAGAAGGCGCTACAGCTTATGCTGAAAAGCAGGGCGAATACATGTCAAACAAGAAGGTTATGGAAGCTATCATCGCTAAGGGCGACTACAAGGGTGCTCCTGTACTCGGCGGCCAGAACCAGTTTGAAGTACTCAACAAGGTTGCTAACGGTATCGATATGAAGGGCAAGATCACTCCATACGATGCAGTTATCAAGAACGAATTCAGCAATGCTGTAAACGGCTACTGTGATGGCACATACGATTCAGTTGATGCTGCTATGGAAGCATTCAAGGATGGCGTAGCTGGCCAGATCACAGACGGTTCTGTAACAATTGACTAATTGAGCAGATTTAAAAATTAAATATTAACTGACCACACTTCCTGCAGGACAGGTCTGTCCTGCAGGAGTGTGTGTTGTGTTAATATAAATGATTTTATCCTGAATACAATATGTGTGCCTAGGAGGGCGTTTTGAGAATGAAATCAAGTGCACAAAACAAAATCCGATCAATTAGCTACGCTAAATACGGATATTATTTTATTTTACCTTTCTTTATAGTCTATTTTATTTTTCAGTTCGTACCGCTGATCAATACATTCAGACTCTCTGTATACGGTAACGGTAACCTCGCTCAGGATTATGTTGGAATGGCAAATTTCAAAATACTCCTTTTCGGAGGCGCTAACAGATCAGAAGCTGCTCTTCACAAAGATGTTTTCAATGATCTGTTTAATACACTCATACTCTGGTTTGGTAACTTTATTCCGCAGTTAGGTTTATCATTACTCTTAGCTGTATGGTTTACAACCATCAACCTCAAGATCAAGGGTAAGACATTCTTCAAGATCGTTATGTACTTACCGAACATTGTAACAGCGGCCTCAGTAGCAGCATTATTTTTGATGTTATTCTCAAAAACTAAGTACGGCCCTATTAACAGTTTCCTTATTGATCACGGCTTCATAAGTGAAGAAAATCCAATTGACTTTGTAAAAGGTAAGTGGCAGTCAAGAGGAGTTATCATGTTCGCTCAGACATGGATGTGGTTTGGTAATACAATGATCATGCTCATGTCAGCTATCATGGGTATCAGCAAGTCTCTCTTTGAAGCTGCAGATATCGACGGTGCAAACAGCAGACAGGTTTTCACAAAGATCACACTTCCGCTTCTCCGTCCTATGGTTATCTACACACTCGTTACTTCAATGATCGGTGGTCTCCAGATGTGGGATCTCCCTTACCTCTATAAAAACGGTACAGCATGGAACAAGAGTACAGAAACAATTGCGGTATTCATCTATAACAAGTTCCATATCATTCCTCAGAACTACGGCTACTCTGCTGCAGCATCTGTTATACTCTTCGTAATAACTTCAGCTCTTGGATGTATTTGTTTTGCAATGAATACAGATAAGGAAGACAAGAAAAAGAAGGCACTTGCCAAGGAACAGAAGAAGCTTGCAAAACTTCAGAGTAAATCATCATTCGGAGGGTTCTGATTATGAATAACGTAAAAGACAATTACACAAGAAACGTCATGATCAAGTCAACTGTCATCATGGCAGTTCTCATTTTCATTACGATCGTCGTTCTTATCCCTATTTACATTCTTTTTGTAAATGCAACACGTGATCCGCAGGCTATTACAAATCAGCCTCTCAGTTTCATTCCTGGAACAAGCTTTTTCAGAAACATCAAGGAAACAATGCATTTAAATGAGATAGGCAAGATCACATACAGTGCATGGATCGGTTACAGAAACTCATTCTTTATCACAGTTTCTGCAACAGCACTTTGTATTTTCTTCTCATCACTTACAGCTTACGGCCTTGTAATTTACGATTTCAAGCTTTCAACACCAGCTTACACATTCATTCTTGCAGTTATGATGGTACCTATGCAGGTTACATCAGTTGGTTTCGTACAGTTCATGTCAAAGCTTAAGCTTACTGATACATACTGGCCTCTCATTATTCCAGCGATTGCTGCTCCGGCCATTGTATTCTATATGCGTCAGTACATGAAGGCGAACTTCCCTACGGAAATCGTTGAAGCGGCGCGTATCGACGGTTCAGGCGAGTTAAGCACATTCGTAAGAATTGCGATTCCAATGCTTAAGCCGGCTGTTGGTGTACAGTCTATTTTCTGTTTCATCGCTAACTGGAACAACTTCTATACACCATCAATGCTCCTCATCTCAAGAGAATTCAAGCAGTACACAATGCCTATGATGGTTGAATCAATTCTTTCAAACGATAAGCTTTCTGACCAGGGTGTTAGATACAGTGCAATCGTTCTTTCGATCCTTCCTATTATCATTATTTACTGCTGTCTCTCACGTCTCATCGTTGATAACGTAGCAGAAGGCGGCGTTAAGGAATAATTCCTTAATAATAAAATTAATAACAAAATCAGGCTGTCGGTCACTTCCGGCAGCCTTTTTGTAGTGTGCTAAGGAAATGATGAACAAAAGAAATGTCAGGAAATAAGCAATATATGATTATATAATAGAGATTTAAAAGCATTATATGAGTAGATCAAGAACAATAGTATTTTCGAATAAAAAAATTATCAAAGAAAAATATGCATGATAGCCAAAATATTCATGAAGCGAAGTGAAATTTTATAAATGATTTTTATGGTATAAAGTTTAAAAATACTCTTTTGTGCAACACTAATAAATTGGAACGTATTTTTAGCGTTTTTCTTAAAAAGAGTTGAAATTATTGCGAAATTGATTTATAATAATTATAGTTTATGTTTATACTTTCGCAACTATAATGGGAGGTCTATTAAATGCCGATATCGTTAATCCGCAACACTAAAGACAACGCAATGCACGGCACAGACAACGGAAAATATACCGGATGCCGAATGAAACTTGCAGGAGGCTCATGGTATTCAAGAGAAGGCGAACTCAGAGACATCACTGATCTT
>JBGUVZ010000347.1:0-6918 GCA_045220685.1 Oscillospiraceae bacterium
GGTTGCCGGTAACAAAATTATTTCTGTTTTCTCAGGAGATTCAGGTACCACTAAATCATCCGGAGCTGAAATTACACTGATTCAGGACATAAATATGACTGAGTATCGTGGTTAATACACTTTGTAAAAATAATTTATAACTTGCCAAACTATAGGAGTCGATATGCGTACAGTGCCAATTCACCGATCTTTGCATAGAATTAATACATTTATGGGAGGCGATAGAGAGGTAGTTATGTGTTCGGCTCTTATTGCTTTTGTTTCAGTATTTTTTGGACAGTCGTTTTTCAGTTTGGTTGTTGGAGTAGGGTTCTGGCTGGTTGTTTTGACATTTGCCAGGATTATCAATAAAGCAGATCCGTTAATGAGAAAAGTGTATCTGTCAAATCTGAGATTCCGCCAGGGATATTTCCCGGCAACGAGTCACATTCTTCATAAGACAACAGCATCCACATTTCGTCAGAATTTTAAAACTGGTTTCAAAAGTTCCGGTTTTGGTTATAAATAATAGGAGTATATAGTGGATATAGTAATGGTTGTTACAGTGTCAGTAGTTATTATTGGCATTATCACCTGTCTCTTATATATAGATACTTTAAATCAACTTCTTTCGGTTAAAAGATTTTTTCCGAAAACAAAAAATCGTTCCGGTTTCTCGGATATTCTTAATTATGCAGCTGCTGTAGAAAATGGAATTATTATCTGCAAGGATGGCTCTTTTATTGCTGCATACGAGTATTTTACTCAGGATAATGCTTCAACTTCAGATGAAGAACAAGAACAGTTTGCTGCGTTCTTTAATAGGGCAATAAAGGATCTTGGAGCCGGATGGATAATTTATACTGATCATATCAGACAATCAACTAAAGCATATTCAGATCGCAATTCATCCGATTTCCCGGATGATATTTCTTTCTTAATAGATGAAGAAAGGCGTTCATACTTTGAATCAAAAGATCAGGTTTATGAGGGCAGAAATGTAATAACAGTGGTTTGGGTTCCTCCAATGTTAGCCCAGCAGAAGATCCAGGATTTGATGTTCATTGATACAGCCCAGAAGAAAACATATTCTAATTCTGAATTAACTAACGGTTTACTTACAAAGTTCAAGGATAGTCTGTTTCATCTCGAACAGAATCTGGGAGTTGCGGTTAAACTCAGAAGACTAGGCACAAGAAATGTAATTTTTGAAGATAAATCAAATGCTGTATGTGATGAATTGATGGAACATCTTTCACAGTGTATTACCGGTATTTCACATCCTGTCAGACTTCCTTCACAATGTATGTATCTTGATCAGCTTATAGGAGCTCATGACTTCTATGCTGCAATAACACCGAAAATAGATGATACCTATATAGGTGTTGTAAGTATAGAAGGATTTCCGAATGACTCGTTCCCCGGCATTCTCAACGCATTATCGCAATTAAGTTGCGAATATCGTTGGTCTTCTCGATTTGTCTTTATGGATGAATATCAAGCTATTGCTGTGATGGATCGCTATCGTAAGAAATGGAAACAGAAGGTTCGTGGATTTTACGATCAGCTCTTCAATACAAATTCTGGAAGGGTAGATGCTGATGCTTTGGCAATGATGGAAGATGCTGAAGTTGCTATTAATGATGTTAAGTCACAGTACGTTGCATCTGGACTTTATACCAGTGTTGTAGTGGTTTACGACAAAGACAGAAACCGTCTGAAGGAAAATTTGAGCTATGTTCAGCGTTGTGTTTTGCGTCTAGGTTTTGGCGCAAGAATCGAAACTATCAATGCTACAGCTGCTTATATAGATAGTCTACCAGGTCATTATTACAACCTGCGTCAACCGATTATGCATACTCTCAACTTTGCGGATATGATGCCTAGCAATACTATCTGGTGTGGCGAAGAGAAGTGTCCTAACCCGATGTATCCTGAAAATTCTCCTGCCTTGATGTACTGTGTAACTAACGGTGCAACGCCATTCAGACTTAATCTTCATGTAAGAGATTTAGGGCATACATTGATTTTTGGACCGACCGGTTCCGGTAAATCTACTCTTCTGGCAACAATAGCTGCACAGCTTAGAAGATATAAAGGAATGCATATCTATGCTTTTGATAAAGGAATGAGTATGTATCCGTTGACTAAAGCGGTAGGAGGTCAGCATTTCGCACTGGGAGATTCAGAGGAATCTCAGTTGAATTTCTGTCCGTTGCAATACCTTGAATCAACTTCAGATCAAGCCTGGGCTGCAGGCTGGATTGAGGATATCCTGACGTTAAATGGTATGAATGTTTCACCATTGCAGCGTAATGCCATAGCAGATGCAATTAAGATTATGAGCAAAACGGATGGTAAGACCTTAACTGATTTCTGGAATCAAGTTCAGGACAATGAAATAAGAAACACTCTCAAACCATATACTATTTCTGGCTTGCTCGGAAATCTTCTGGATGCGACTTCCGATGAATTGAATTTTTCTGATTTCTGTACATTTGAAATAGAAGATTTGATGAATCTCAATACTAAATATTCATTACCGGTATTGTTGTATCTTTTCAGAAGAATAGAAAAAAATCTTACCGGTCAGCCGTCTGTGATTATTCTAGATGAAGCATGGTTGATGTTAAGCAATGATGTATTTAAACAGAAAATCAGAGAGTGGCTCAAAGTATTGCGTAAAGCCAACTGTGCCGTAATCATGGCAACACAGTCTCTATCAGATGCTTCTAACTCAGGAATTCTTGATGTAATTACAGAATCCACTGCAACAAAGATATTTTTAGCAAATGTCTATGCCAGTGATGAAAACAACTTAGAACTTTACAAGTCTATGGGTTTGAATAAACGTCAAATCGAAATTATTTCATCAATGATCCCAAAACGACAATACTTCTATATGTCTGAAAAAGGACGTAGGTTGTTTGAACTTGCACTGGGTCCGTTGACTCTGGCTTTTGTTGGTGCATCTGACAAAGATTCCATTGCCAGAATCAAGGAATTGGAAAATAAATATGGTCCTGAATGGGTAAATGAATGGCTTCTGGATCGAAATGTTGACTTTAGGAAATATCTCAATGAACAAGAATAACGAAAACGCAAATTTGAAAACTGATCCATTTCTTTCAGCTAAAAGACAATGGAATGATTATATCGCTGTGAATATAACGCATCAGAAAGTTCTGTACACTATCACCGCTGTTTCTCTGCTGTTAGCTCTAATTTGTGCATTCGGCATGGTATATAACTCTACAAAATCAAAGTATATCCCGTATGTTATTGAAGTTGACAAGCTTGGAAATGTTGCTGCTACATCCGGACCTTTGAATGTATCCACTTTCAGAAATGAACGTGTAATACGTTCTGTATTAGGTTCATTCATAGAAGATTCAAGAAATGTTACACCTGATTTAACTGTTCAGACCAACATGATCAGAAGACTGTATCACAAACTGAGTTCATCTGATCCGGCAATTATTTCTATGAATAAATATCTGAATTCTGAATCTCCGACAAATCCGTTCCGCCGTTCAGAAACTGAGATGGTCAACGTAGAAATTAAGTCAATTCTGCAGCAGTCGGATACCACTTACTACGTGGAGTGGGATGAACATATTCGTGAACGGTCCGGAAAAGAAAAACAGTTATTGCATATGAAGGCTTTAATAACGATTTATATTGTTGATCCAACGGATTTTACAGAAGAAATGATCCGGGATAATCCTGCAGGAATATACATTCAGAACTTCAGCTGGCAGGAAATAATAAATTAATAGGGGAAATATATGAAATTATCAAACATTTATTTGGCTTGTTTAGGTTGTTTATTTTTCAGTGCGTCATATGCTGCAGAAAACAATTCCAGGGAATTGATTGTTGCATCTGACGGAAATACTGCAGTTCCTGAAGTAGAATCATACGGTTCCAGCTCTAAAGGATATGAAGAAAAATATTTTTCCGGACCGGAATATGTACTGTCAGCCCAGGAAAAGGCAGCAATCAAAATAGCTGCTGATTTCAGAAGAAATTCAAATCTTCATTCAAAACCAATAGCAGGTAGAGCAGGGGAAATAATTTACGTTTACGGAGCTCAATCGCTGGATGTGGTATGTGCAGTTCTGCAGGTTTGCGATATTGCGCTGCAGCCGGGGGAACTAATAAATACTCTGCATTTAGGTGATTCAACAAGGTGGGTCCTTGATCCGGCAGTTACAGGAGTAGGTGCGGATGAAGTACAACACATTATCGTTAAGCCGATGGATGTTGGTTTGAAAACAAACCTCGTTGTTACAACTAACCGGAGAACATACCACATAAATCTGGCAAGCCACAGAACCGAGTTTATGCCATCCGTTTCATTTGTTTATCCAGATGAAATAAAGACAAAGTTTACAAGAAGAACCAATCATACACCTGTTGCACAGTCAGGTAATAGCAACGGTACTGATGCAGAAACCGGCAGTATTGATAATCTTGATTTTAATTACAGAATTGACAGTGACGGTCAGACCTGGACTCCTGTCAGAGTATATAACAACGGCAGGCAGACGGTTATTGAATTGTCAAAAAATGTTAATTCAGGAGAAATTCCTACGTTTACTGTTCTCGATGCAGTTACAGATGAAAATGTACTGGTCAACTACAGATATATCGGCAACAAATTTATTGTTGATGCTGTTTTCAAAAAGGCTGTTCTCATAGTTGGAGTTGGTTCAAATCAACAGAAAGTAACTATCACAAAGGATTAAGGATTGAACTATGAATATCAACAAAGTTATGCACAGAAGCTGTGGATTATTTCTGATCCCCTTTATTCTGACTGGATGTGTATCAATTCATGAAGAAACCGGAACTTATTTATCTGTTCAGTCCTCTAGTGAAACAGAAATTGTCAATCGTGTGGTTAGTGATGTTGTTGATTTCCTTTCCTGGAAGTTTACGCCGTCAAAAACTCAGTTTGATTTCCAATATCACAATACTGATAAATTCGGTATTAGTCTCAGAGAACAACTGAGAATCAAAGGCTTTTCTGTTTCAGAGAAAACCGGTACAGGAACAAAGTTCAACTATTTCATTGACGACAATGAAGCTTTTGTCAGAGTGGTTCTTCAGATCAGTGATGCTCTGTACAGTAAAACATATACAGTAAATTCTACAGATGAATCAAAATGGTCTGTTAGAACTGGTACGGGGGATTTGTAATGAGTGATAACAACGAACAGCAAATCAATGATGTTCAGGAAAATTCAATTCCTGAAGAAATTCAGGAGAATCCTGAAAAGAAGCCCTTTCGTTTTACAGAACTGATATTAAGTAACTATTTTATAGTAGGAGTTATCGTATTTTCAGTTTTGGCACTGGTTATTTTTATTTTGATGAATGCTATTTTTAATAGTGGAAATTCAGCCGGTGAGATTTCCGAACAACCGCAGGTGAAGGGAGTAACAAACAGTACATCTTTTGCGGATGATATTATCGGTGATAACCGTGATAAAAGTGGTTTAACACTTCCTGTCATTCCTTTGAATAAAGGTATATCTGGTGAAGAAAATAGAACAGAGTCTGGTGCTGGTGTGCCTGAACTGACTGATGTTACACATCCGGCGGAAGATGGGCGTTATGCTGAAATTCAGCCGAAATTGGAACTTGCAACACCTCCAACTGCTGATGATGTTGATCTGCAGTTGAAACAGCAGGATATTGCACAGATCAGACAGATCAAGATAGAAGGATTCAGGGCTGCTGTTACAGGTAAAACCACAGCACAATTTTCTCCTCAGAGAACAGAAAGAAATACTTCTATATCCAGTGCTGAGGAACAGTTGTCTGCTGATCGCCAAAGACTGAATCAAATGAAACGTGCCGGAGCAGATGAACTGTTTAACCAGCGCATTGCTGAATTAAGCAGCATGGGGGTTAATGTCGGGTCTGCAGGAATGCCGGATATGGCAGAAGGTTTTACCGGTACAAATTCCGGTGCTCGTGGAAATAACCGCACAATGACTGATTTCGAGACACGCACACCAGATCCTTCAAGATGGATTTTACAGTCGAAGGTACTAAGACCGGCTCAGTATTCGCTTCTTACGGGTACTGTTATACCTGCTACTTTGATAACCGGGATTAATTCTGATATTCCAGGACAAGTAACAGCTCAGGTTAGTCAGAATGTATATGACACAGCACGCGGCAAATATCTGCTTATTCCGCAAGGTTCAAGGCTGATAGGTGGTTACAGTGCAAATGTTATTTATGGTCAGGAACGCCTGCTGCTTGGTTGGCAGAGACTGATTTTCCCTGATGGAAGAAGTATAGATATAGGATCTATGCCAGGTACAGATCAATCTGGTTATTCAGGCGTTAATGATGAAGTGAATAATCACTATCTGAGACTTTTCGGCTCTGCAATGATGCTTTCTGTTATATCTGCAGGATCAGCATGGGCTGCTGACAGAACATCCAATGATAATGATTCCAAATCATTTTCCAATGAGTTTGCTTCGTCGGCTGGTTCTCAGATGTCACAGACTTCATCTGAGTTAATACGGAAGAATATGAATATTGCGCCAACGTTGACTGTGCGCCCCGGCTTCAGAATCAATGTCATGGTTACCAAAGATATAACCATGACAGGTGTTTATAAAGATTACGTTTATTAATGAGCTTAATATGAAGGTTTTAACTATGAAAAAAATAAAAAAATATTTGTTGGCATCCGTTATTGCTACCGGCATGACTTTTTCGCAACAACAATCGGTTGCTTCAGGGTTTCCAGTGATTGATGGTGCGCTGTTAAACAATGATGTCACTTCCTGGATTAAGGATACCATGACCGAACTGGAGCATCACATACAGACATATGAAACAATGATCAATCAGTATGAAACCTTGTATAACCAGTACAACTACATGAAAAGCCAGTATTCCGGTTTGATT
>JBGUVZ010000348.1:0-3316 GCA_045220685.1 Oscillospiraceae bacterium
CACAGGATTTACCTCCGGTATTGCAGTAATCATCGCGCTCGGACAGATCGACAATTTCTTCGGAACACATTCTGAAGGTTCAAGTGCAATTGAAAAGCTTATCTCATACGGAAAACTCGGTTTCAGACCTGATCTTTACACAGTTATGTTCGGTGCTATGGTTGTGATCCTTATGATCATTTATCCTAAGAAGCTCAACGCAAAGTTCCCGGCTTCACTTGCTTCCATCATCGTGGCTCTCGTGGTTGAACTTATCTTCAAGTTCGATGTTAAGCAGGTAGGCGACATTCCTAAGTCACTTATGCTTGACACAAGACTTGATCCTTCATCTATCGTTTCAAATTTCTCAGATCTTAAAGCATTCAAGGATACATATCTTTCACCAGCTGTTTCAGTCGCTGCTCTCGGTATGATCGAAAGCCTTCTCTGCGGTGCTTCTGCCGGCAAGATGAAGAACGAAAAGATCGATGCACAGCGTGAACTTATCGCACAGGGTGTCGGCAACATGCTCATTCCTTTCTTCGGCGGCGTTCCTGCAACAGCAGCTATCGCACGTACAAGCGTTGCCATCAAATCAGGCGGTCAGACAAGACTCGTAAGCGTGTTCCATTCACTTACACTCATCGCTTCAATGCTCATCCTCGGCCCTGTAATGTCAAAGATCCCGCTTGCAGCTCTCGCAGGTGTTCTCATGGTAACAGCATGGAGAATGAATGAATGGCCGGCAATCAAAAATATCTTTAACAAGAAACTCAAGAACTCAGCACTTCAGTACATCATCACAATGCTCGCAACAGTTGTTTTCGACCTTACAAAGGCTATTGCAATCGGTATCATTCTTTCAATGCTCATCTTCATCCTCAAGAACTGTGAGCTCCGTATCGACATCAGCAACGTTGACAAGAAGAGACTTGCAGATGCAGGCCATGAGCTTGTAAGTCCTCTCAAGCATACAAAGCTTGTTTACCTTGCAGGTCCTATGTTCTTCGGTACACAGGATAAGCTTACAGACTGCCTTTCGCAGCTCGAAGACTCAAAGGCTATCGTATTCTCAATGCGTGGTGTTCCTACCATCGATGACTCAGCTATTGCAGAGCTTGAAGAGATATTCGATACTTATACAAAGAACGGTGTAAACATCCTTTTCAGCGGCGTTCAGCCTCGTGTACGCGGTACACTTGAACGTGCCGGATTTATCGAAAAGGTCGGCGAAGACAGAATTTTCTGGGACGCTGTACAGGCGCTCGCTTACCTCGATGAGCAGGCTGCTTAATAGGTAGTTTTTATCCCCATCCCCCTGCCCCCTTCCCCTGGGAAGGGGGTGTTTTTGTGAAGGGGCTCCGCCCCTTCACCCCACAGCATTATCGATTGCTTTGGTAACAATGTTAAAACTCCCACAAAAATCCTCTGGATATTTTGTGGGAGTTTTTTGATGTTCTGCTATTGAAAAACAGATAAAATTATAGTATAATATGATATATAATCCATTGGTGGAGATTAGGAGATTTATTATGATGAGAAAAATAATGCTTTCCGGCAGAGAAATTGAGTATGAGCTGGAATTCAAAAATGTCAAGAACATCAACCTTCGTGTCAGGGCGGGAGGAGTTATCCATGTTTCTGCAAACAAGCGGGTGGATCCGGAATATGTGGATCAGCTTTTCAGGATCAGAGAAGCGGAAATACTGAAGATGCTGGAACGTTTTGAAAGCCACGAGGCTGAGAAGGTACCTGTTAAGGTTGAGGACGGAAGCGTGGTATATCTGCTTGGCAGGCCGCTTACGGTGAAGGTGGAGAAGGCATCGTCTAACATGGTGACAATAAACGGTGATGACCTCATTGTTTACAGCGCAGGGAACAGCATATCGGCTATACTCAACGCATGGTACGATCATCAGTGCAAACGTGTGCTTCCGGCTTACGGACACCTTATGTATGAGCGGTTTAAAAACTACGTATCCCACGAACCGGACTATTCTTTCAAGAAGATGAAGTCCCGCTGGGGAAGCTGCAACCCTCGCAAATTCCGCATGAGTATCAACCGTGAGCTTATTAAGTACGATGAAAAGCTAATAGAATTTGTCTTCTGTCATGAGTACAGCCACTTCATTCATCAGGATCATTCTCCTGCGTTCTATAACTTCATGGCCGGAATAATGCCTGATCACAGAAAGCGCAAGGAAGAACTGAAGAAAGCAGCAAAGATCATAAGCCAGATGTGAAGAAATGCTGACAGCGTGGGGAAACGGGGCGAAGCCACGTAATCTTCTTGCCCCGGCGCTGTCGATTTAATCAGTGTTTCCTTAGTAAAACAGAACGTCCATCCGTTTGATTCATACGGATGGACGTTCATTGTTTATATTTATGTTTTATCTGATTATTTCATTAATTAGCAGCCTTTTCGACCGGAGCAGGAGTGCTGCCGTTCTTGTCGGCAAAGGCCATTTTAAGAAGGATAGGAGTAATGATCGTTGTGATAACAACTACGATAACGATAGGACCGAAGTATCTGTCATCCATAAGGCCTACAGCCTGTCCCTTGTTTGCTACGATAAGGGCAACTTCGCCTCGTGAAACCATTCCTATACCTATCTGTAAACTTTCCTTTGTGGAGTATTTGCAGAGCTTTGCTCCGATGCCGCAGCCTACGATCTTTGTAAGGATAGCAACTGCAAGGAGAAGTACCGAGAATATGATGATAGTTGAGTTCATATCACCCTTCGAAAGCTTTACGTTGATACCGATGCTTGCGAAGAATACCGGTGAAAGAAGCATGTAGGAAAGTGTTTCGAATCTTGATGAGATGTATTTGATCTTAGTACTTGTTGAGATGAGGATACCTGCAAGGAAAGCACCTGTGATATCTGCAACGCCGAAAACTTCTTCAGCGATGTAAGCAAAGAGGAGACAGAACGCAAAACTCATTACGTTGTATCTGTGAAGCTTTGCTGTTGTGCGGTCTGTCCACTTTACAAAGAGAATGTGGAAGACAACGCCGAATACTCCGCCGAATACGAAGAATCCGAGGATCTTCAGAAGAACTTTTCCGATTCCCGGTGCGTTTGGGTCAGCAAGGCTTGTTATAATTGTAAGTGCGATGATACCGAGGATGTCATCCATAAGCGCTGCACCGATAATTGCGTTTCCGGCATTGGATGAGAGCTTTCCGAGTTCCTTCAGTGTTTCAACTGTGATACTTACTGATGTGGCAGTGAGTATTACGCCGATAAATATGTTCTGAAGGAATGTGCTTGTCGGAAGATTGTTTTCGCCGTTATTGAAGAAATATGCAACTCCGAAACCGCCTGCAAGCGGA
>JBGUVZ010000349.1:0-2072 GCA_045220685.1 Oscillospiraceae bacterium
CGCCATTCGAATAGGCAAGATACGACAGCGTTCCGGCAGTATAGATGGCCACGTCTTTCTTTGTCTCACCCTTATCGGTTTCAGCCGTCATCTTTATACCTGAGTCAAAAACCAGCAGAATATTGTGTTTTTTCTCTGCGATATATCTTTTGACAAGTAGCATACGGCTACGGGATGAAGCTTTCCAGTCAATATCGCGAATATTATCACCGGGGATATACTCACGAAGATCTTCGAAGTTCAGGCTTTTTCCCATAAACACAGATTTGTACGAGCCATCAAGTATACTTGTTGCCTTGATGTTGGTATGAATCGCGATATTTGCCTTAATTTTCGTAATATAATCAAGGATCATGGTGTCTGAATAGCTCCTACGATCTTATCAATGATCTGCTCAGATGTGACTCCGTCAGCAACAGCGGCGAAGTTCAGCGAAATACGATGACGAAGAACACTGTGGATCAGTGTTTTTACATCATCAGGAGTTACATAACTTCTGCCGTTGATCAGAGCAACCGCCTTGGAAACTTCCATCAGTGAAATACATCCACGTGTACTGGAACCCAGAGTAATGTACTCGGCAAGATCCTTGCCGATAACGTTTGCAGGATTTCTGGTAGCATTTACGATATTAATGATATATCTCTTGATGGCATCATCCAGATATACTTTTCTTGCCATCTGCTGCAGGAAATAAACATCTTCCAGTTCAACAACGGCGTCAGATTTTGAGAATACATCCTTCTCGATACGATTCAGGATCTCGAATTCCTCGTCTTTTGTCGGATAATCGATCTTCTCCTTTAAAAGGAAACGGTCAAGCTGTGCTTCTGAAAGGAGATATGTTCCTTCCTGCTCGATCGGGTTCTGAGTTGCGATAACTGTAAAGATCTTCGGCATCGCGTAATTATATCCGCCGATGGTCGTCTGATGCTCCTGCATAACTTCGAGCATGGCACTCTGGGTCTTCGCACTGGAACGGTTGATCTCGTCAAGAAGAACGAAGTTTGCGTAAACCGGGCCGAGCTTGGTTTCAAAAGTATTCGTAGTATAGTTAAAGATCTGTGTACCGATGATATCACTCGGCAGAAGGTCCGGTGTACACTGGATACGGGAAAACTTACCATTTACCGCATCAGTAAGTGTTTTTGCAGCAGTTGTCTTCGCCAGACCAGGAACAGATTCCAGGAGGATATGGCCGTTTGAAATAATCGCGATCAAAAGGGACCATCCAAGTCTTGTCTGACCTACCATTTTCTTATAATAACTATCCGTTATTTTAGAAATAATAAGCTTACTCTTCTCCAGCTCAACATTCGAAATCTCTGAGTAATTCTCCATCTTTTTCTCCTCTCAACAAACCTAAAGATTCATTGTCATTTTCTATAAGTATAAATAGTATTACATATGTTTACAGATTGCAAATGACTAAAATATCACGCATATTTCTGCCCACCAAACATAAAGACGAGATAGGATTCAACTTTGTTGCAAAAAAAAACGCTCTTTTTTGAGCGTTTAATTTGGTGGGGCTGATGGGACTTGAACCCATACGATTTAAGGTCGGCAGATTTTGAGTCTGCTGCGTCTGCCATTCCGCCACAACCCCGTAAATGACGGAAATATATTAGCATAACGAAAATACCGTGTCAAACAAGATACAGCACGGTCAAAACGGACAGGAAGCCTTAATTACAGCGCTTTCTTCGCAAAGTTGTAGGAGTCTTTGCACATCTTCTCCAGATCATACTGTGCTTCCCACCCGAGTTCTCTCTCTGCTTTTGAAGGATCCGAATAACACGCATCAATATCACCGGGGCGGCGCTCAACGATCTGATAAGGGATCTCGATATCATTCGCTTTTTCAAAGGCTTTGACGATATCCAGAACGCTATAACCGATACCGGTTCCAAGATTGTAGATATAAACTCCGGGGGCATCCTCGAACTTTTTCATAACAGCTACATGCCCTTTTGCAAGATCAACGACATGAATGTAATCCCGTACACCGGTCCCATCATGCGTCTTATAATCGTTGCCAAAAACACGTAAATAAGGCAGTTTCCCAACAA
>JBGUVZ010000350.1:0-2978 GCA_045220685.1 Oscillospiraceae bacterium
GTTGTCAAGCCAGATCTCGTAGCTGTAGCCGTCAACGTTGTCACCCTTGTGCTGGTTCTGACCGCCGCCTACGCTTAACTTCTGACCGTTTGCTGTAGATGCAGGAGCATTGTTCTGCTGCTGACCCTGGTTAGGCTGCTGCTGACCCCAAGGATTCTGACCCCATGGGTTCTGCTGCTGATTATTATTATTCTGAGCCGGCTGCTGATTGTTATTCTGCTGCTGGTTATTGTTGTTTGAAGAACCGCCGATCTGGAGGTCATTCTTCTTAACGTTTGCCTTACCGCTTGAACGGTAACCTTCGATGTTGAGGGCAACTTCGTACATCTTGCCCATCTTCATGCCGGATTTTTCCCATGCTGCGAAGTGATCAGATACTGTAATTGTACCCTTGAGATTCTTCATTGCATTTACCTGAGCAGGGTTTGTCTTGTTTACGCTCCAGTACTGCTCAAATGTTTCTGTACCATGGATAGAAGGCTGGTTTACACGTGTAGATGTGTAAATGTCGTATGTTTTTCCGTCGGCACTTACTGTACCTTTTCCGCCCTGCTGTCCCGGTGGTCTCCAGTCGCCCCATGCTTCTACGATGTAGTATTCGACTGTAGGATCTTCAGTCCATCCATAAACACACATATATGAGTTACCCATTGGCTGGTAATCTACATCATAGTTGATGCTTATGTTGCCGTAATCCTGCCATCCCTTTGTGCTTCCGAGTTTCTTACCGGTACGGAAAAGACAGTTTTCAATTCCGCTCCATTCACAGCTGAAACCACCGTTGGATTCAAGCTGCATGTTTACATTACCTGTGTAATTCTGATTCCATAATTCGTAATCGTATCCGTCTGCGGTCTTACCTGTCTGCTGCTGGTCAGCTGCCTTAACTGTAAGGACGTCCGATAAGCTGATCAGTTCAGCCGGCGCTGCGAATGGCAGAGCCATTGATAATGCGATGAAACCACCTAAAACTTTTTTTGTGTTTGTGTGTTTCATTTTACCACCTCTTTCTTTAGTTCATAGTATACAACTTTGAAAAAACTATGTCAAGATTGATAGAAAAGGCGGGTGTTTCGCAATTTATGATATACAAAGTGACGAAAATTGTGAGTACAAATATTTTGGCTGGCATAGCGAGCCAGTTTTTGATATTGAATTTGCACAACAAGACATATAAATAACACAGACTTTTTCTACTTTTGGCACGTTTTCGATCAACTAAAAACATATCTCATTGAATTACACCTTCTTCCGGATCATAGTGAAAATCGGTATGAAAAATCATTTAAGTAAAAAATACATATTTAAGTAGTAAAGAAAATGCAGATAATCGTAAAAAAATTACCTGCTTATTCTATAGTAATATCTATTTACGTCATTTTAACTATCTGAGGTTTTGTGACGGGAAAAAGAAGAATGTGAAAAAAGTCCACCATCTTTCTTCACATTCATCCTATAATGATATAACTTCCTTTTCCGCATCTGCACATAAAATTATCACATAAAAGAGTAAAATATAATTATAGCAAAAAACAAAACACCAGAAACAAAGCAGACGCGATCCCGCAGGATCTTATTAATGACGGCACACCGTAAAAGATCCCGGGAATGAAAACAGATAAATAATAAAGGACAGCAAAGTCCTGAAAGTGAAAAGGAGCAGATTATTATGTTTGAAAACAAATACGATTCAGCAACAAATACAAAAGAAACAGAGTACGTTCCGGTTCCGGAAACTAACACAAAGAAAAACGGCGGTTTTAAGAAAGTTATAAAGGGTATCGGAGTTCTTTGCCTCATGGGTGCTATCTCAGTTGGTTCGATCAAGGGATACCAGTACTTTAATAATAAAGAAGAAAATCTGGATGTGAAAAAGGAAACAGTTCAGACAGAGGAATCAGTTTCCGAAAGCACTTCGACAGGAGACTACGAAGTTGAAAGCCTTCTTCAGCTTTCAAAGAGCGAAGGTTCACTTACAACACAGGAAGTCTATGAAAAGGTGCTTCCTTCAGTAGTAGGCGTTACTTCAACTTTCACATATCAGACACAGAGTTCATATAACGGATTCTTCGGATACGGCCAGAATGATTCACAGACCGGTGAAGTTTCAGGTACAGGTACCGGTATCATAATGTCAGCCGACGGATACATTATAACAAACGCTCACGTAATCTACGAAGCTGAATACGGCGGCAAGGCAAGCAAGGTAACCATTCTCTGCAGCGACAAAACAGAATATGAAGCTGAGATAATCGGTTACGACACACAGACAGATATTGCAGTTTTAAAGGCTAAGGATGCAAGTAATCTTACACCTGCAGAATTCGGCGACAGCTCAGCATTAAGCGTTGGAGATACAGCGCTTGCAATCGGTAATCCGCTTGGTTTCGATCTTTTCGGAACACTTACAGTAGGATATATCTCAGGACTTAACCGTGAAATAGCAATGGATGACAGCGTAATGCACCTTATCCAGACAGATGCAGCTATCAACAACGGTAACTCAGGCGGCCCTCTTGTAAACGACAAGGGACAGGTTATCGGCATCAACTCAATGAAGCTTTCAAACGGCTACAGCACATCATCTTCATCAGCAACAATTGAAGGCCTTGGATTTGCAATTCCGATCAATGAAGCTCGCGAGATCGTTGATGATCTTATGAACAACGGCTATGTAACCGGCAGACCACAGCTTGGTATCACATGTCAGAACGTTACTTCAACACAGAATTCTTCACTCTCAGGCGTTAAGATCCTCGGCGTGAATGAAAACGGCGCAGCTGAAAAGGCTGGTCTCCAGGTTGGCGACGTTATCGTAGGCGCTGACGGCAAGCAGGTAGGCACTATCTCAGAACTCAATCAGGTAAAGAATGAATTCAAGGCTGGCGACACTCTTAAGATCACAGTTATCAGAGACAACAAGTATGTTGATATAGATGTTGTTCTTGAACAGGCTGTAATTGAAACAGAAGACAGTG
>JBGUVZ010000351.1:0-4532 GCA_045220685.1 Oscillospiraceae bacterium
GCCTTGATAGCTGCATCAATCTTATCCATATCTTCGTTAGATTCATCAAGCTTTAATGCCTTGTTGAGGTCTTTAACGAGAGTCTTCTTTTCTGCAGTAAGGTCATCCTTGATCTTGTTGTACTTAGCTTCGAGAGCGTTCTTGTCAGCTGTGAGTTCATCTTCTACAGCCTTCTTTTCAGCTTCAAGAGCATTCTTGTCAGTATCCTTAGTAGCTGCATCAATCTTAGCCTGGAGTTCAGCCTTCTTAGCTTCAGCCTTGTCTTCTAATGCCTTCTTGTCAGCATCAGCATCAGCCTGTGCCTTGTCAGCCTTAGCCTGAAGTTCGTCAGCCTTCTTCTGGAGAGCCTGAAGTGCATCTACGTCAGCCTGCTTTTCAAGTTCAGCCTTCTTGTCAGCAATGATCTGATCCATTACGTTAGCGTAAACAGATCTAGCAGCTGAAATGCCTTCTGACTTAGCATCAGAAACAGAAGTATTTGTATCCTTCTTGAGCCAGCCAGTTGTTAATGAGTTTTCACCATTCTTAACTGTAGCATTAGCGTAAACTTCTGTAGCCTTCTTACCGCCGTATACTGCGTAGCCGTTTGCTTCGTATGTGTAAGTATCCTTGTCAAATACGAATTCGCCGTCAGTTAAGTTGAACTTATAGTTGTTGCCAGCCTTAGAACCCTTAACCTTAGCCTTGTTTGTATACTTAACATCACCGTTTACGAGTTCTTCAGATGTTTCACCTGAAATGTTGCTGTATTCAGCATTCTTAAATGCCTTGATGCTGTTTACGAGCATATCGTATACTGTAAGATCCTTGATCTCGTCACCTGACTTGAATGGATCTTCAGAAGGTGTAGTTGTAGGAGTTGTTGTAGCTGTTGGTTCAGTTGTAGTAGTAGGAGTTGTTGTAGCTGTTGGTTCAGTTGTAGTTGTAGGAGTTGTCGTAGCTGTTGGTTCAGTTGTAGTAGTAGGAGTTGTAGTAGCTGTAGGAGTTGTAGTAGCTGTAGGAGTTGTTGTAGCTGTTGGTGTAGCTGTGTTGTCATCGCCAGTGTTGATTGTTGGGATTGTTACAGTAGCATCACCAAATGTGAACTTAGCATATCCGTTTTCAACGATTGTAGAAGTACCATATGTTGATGTTCCGATAACGATATCAATCTGAACTGGTCTGTTCTGCTTGTCGAGCTGAATCATGTATGTACCAGCAACGTCCTTAGCATTCTTACCGCTTACGATATCTTCAACAGGAACTGCAATGTACTTGTAGTCTGAATCTTCATATGTGTAAGCATTTTCGAAGCTTGCTGCTGTAACATTGCTTGAAAGTAATAATGAATCAATGATGTTTACAGAAGCAACATCGTTGTTGTCAAACTGAGCCTTCTGGATGAGAGCTGTAACAACTGTCTTGAGTGTTGAAGCTGTCTTGTCTGATGTTGCCTTTGTCCATGATGTGTCCTTGCCAATGCCCTGTGTGTAAACATCAGCCTGAGCACCTGAAAGATCTGCAATAACATTCTGCTTTACATAAGCGTTTGAAGATTCGAACTGAGCCTTCTGGCCGTCTCTTGTGAAGAATGATTCTGTAACTCTTTCTTCCTTGTCATTAAGCTGTGATGTGATCTTGCTTTCAATCTTGCTCTTTTCTGCAGCCATGTAAGCAGTGATCATGCCCTTGTATGCAGCGAAAGCATCGAACTGTTCGAGCTCACCGCTAGCGAGTACCTTCTTTAAGAATACGAGATCCTTAGCATCGTTCTTCTTATCGAAGTTGAAGTCTGAATTGTAGATTTCCCCAGTACCGTTTACAATGTGATCAGCGATAGCTACGAAGTCTCTTGTGTTTACAGAACCGTTGTTGTCTGCGTCACCGATTCTTGAAGTAAGAAGAACCTTTGAGCCTGCAGCAGAAGCTGAGATTGTGCTTGCGCTTATGAGAAGTGCAAGTGTTGCTGCTGATACTTTCTTGAATAATGCCATAATTTTCATCAACCTTTCATAAATAACTAGGATAAGTGAAGACTGCATTATGTCTTTGTCTACCCCGTTTTTTATAATAATATATTATAAATATACAAAATACTCTTAGAGTATAGCATACTAATTCAGTAATTGCAAGTAGTTTCGACACTTTTGTTGAAACTCCACTAAATCTATTAACAAAAGTCAACAAAAGCGTTGCAAATATCGAACGTTTTTTGCGTTTTCGTCGATTTCTCTTTAGTGTGACTTTTATAATGGATTTATTTGTGTAATACGTCATCGCTATAAAATGAAAATTTACCTTTTTTATCCCTGAAGTGTTATACTAAAAAATATTTTATGAAATCTATTTAATTTGCATTGCATCTGTCGATTTATACTATATATAATATGCTCTTTTGAATATCAGCGGAGTGTCATTATAATAGTATATCATAACTGATAACTGAAAAAAATAAATGCATACTATGTATAAACGGGTTGACCATATTTCATTTTCGTGTTATTATTATAATGCGTGTACTAATTCATTATTTCCTGTTTTTCTACACTCTTTAAATTTTCAATACAGGAGCTGAGTTTTTGATGACTTATGTTATGAGTGACCTGCACGGTGAGTATCGGAAATTTCTTCAGATGCTGGATCTTATCAGACTTGGCGATGAAGATGTGCTGTATATTCTTGGTGATATAGTCGACAGGGGAGAAGAACCAGTAAATCTGCTCTTGGATATTATGGACAGAAAAAATGTTATTCCTGTAATGGGAAATCACGATTATCTGGCATGTGATATTTTAAAGCAGCTTGTCAAGGAGATCACCCCCGGTACAACAGCACTTGCACCGAAACTCATGAATCAGGTGCTTGACTGGATGGATGACGGCGGAATTAATACCATGCTTCAGTTCAGGGAACTTCAGCCGGATCAGCGTGACAGAATTTTAAAATTTATTTCCGGCTTTTCTTTTGTAGAGATAGTTGAGATAGGCGAAAAATGCTTTATCATGAGTCATGCTGGGCTCGGCAATTATCAGAAAGGTAAGAAACTTAGAGACTATACTGTATATGAACTTATTGCAGCCAGACCGAATGTTGAAAAGCGCTGTTTTGAAGACGAGTCTGTTTTCGTTGTCTGTGGTCATACTCCTACCCGTAATCTCTGCGGTGAAAACAGGATCTATCAGACTAACGGCAACATTTATATTGACTGCGGCGCAGTTTTCGGCGGAAAACTCGGCTGTCTCTGCCTTGACACTATGGAGGAGTTTTACGTTTAAATGAGAGATTATGACGGAACAAACACTATACTGGAAGAGAATCTTGAAATGAGCGGAGATTCATACCGCATGTCAGGCGGACTTCCGCTTCAGTGCAGACAGTGCAGATTCTGGGATAAAAATGATCCTCTGCACTGTGAGAAATATAAGTTTTTCAAAAAGCCGAAGTCTATACTCTGGGCACAGAAGAAATGTTCAAAATTTGCTGAAGCTGATTATTTCGACTAAGGAAACTGATATCAGAAATAATCTGATTTGCAATTATTTTTTCAGAAAAGGATTACTGTTTAATGAACAAAAAAGAACTCAACGAGATTAAAAAGAATTTCAGTGATGACAGCGGACTGTTTGTTATCAATTCATTTTTTTCAGCATTTATTGATCCTGAAAAGAATGTAAAATATAAAATGACAAAGCCTTACAGTATCATTCCGGATGATGAACGTGAGGTTATTACTGATTCACTCAAGAAAGTGCTTACCGGTACAATAGGAAAGCATCTTGTTGAGTACGAGTTTCCACTTGAATCTTTTGAGGAAGGAAAGTCACAGAAATTACTTTATGATCTTGTTTCTTCAAAAATGAAGGATGAAGCGCTTATAGACGCATTTCTTGAAAAGATCACAACTAATATAGATTATGCAGCATCATTTACTATTCTTACGGCTCACTGCACATACAGCATTATGAGAAAGAATAAAAATGACGATGATGATCCTGATAATGTTACTGAGGAATATAACTTTATAGTAACAGCAGTCTGCCCTGCAAATACAAATGATGTAGGTCTATTCTATGATGAGGAAACAGGTACTATTTCCAAAAAAGCAAATACAGAAATGATCATCAGCAAGATCCCTACTGACGGATTTATGTATCCGGTATTCAGTGACAGAAGTCCTGATGTCAATCATGTTATGTACTTCTCAAAGAAAGCCGACAAGCCGAACATTTCTATTATCGAAAATGTTCTTGAATGTGTATTTGTTATGTCTGCGGAAAATGAAAAAGCTCGTTTCCAGCAGGTGCTTAATGCAGTATGTTCCGATGAACTTAACTACAATGTTATAACCCAGGTAAATGAAAAGATCAGGGAAGTGGTTGAACTCAGCAAAAATGAAACTGAGTCAGCAAAACTCAATGACAAGCAGCTCAAGCATATTCTTTCAGACGCCGGTGTAAGTGAGGAAAAGCTTCAGGCACTTGAACCTGCTTATCAGCAGATCGTCGGTGATACTGAGCTTACAGCTTCTAATCTTACAGAAAACAGAACTGTAG
>JBGUVZ010000352.1:0-3243 GCA_045220685.1 Oscillospiraceae bacterium
GGGATGCATCGCTCCCTTACTCTTGCCGTTCATATAGTAATCAAGAGCACTCCTGTCGGTATACTCTTCCTTACGATATATCTTGCTGGCAGCAACTCTGTCGCAGAACATTTCCTTGACATACTTCACCGGCATACGAACTGGTATCGGCAGCCTTGTCTTATAGTCGTAATCACTCCAGTATTCAAAGTGATGTCTGTTTCTGCCCTTGTGATGCATCCACGCATATGAAAAGCCATAAGTCTCACGCTCCCCTTCATGCGGTGAACGTGTACCCTGAAAATATTTCACACCATTAAAGAATTCACACGGTGAAAATTTCGAAAGATCATGTGTAAGTCCCTGCCAGACTATTCCTGCCTTAATGCAGTGCAGAAACACCTGATGCCTGTGCTTTGTCACCGTCTTAAGGTGACCCGAAAACCTCTGAAAAAAATTCATTGCTATTCCCTTCTTATAAAATTCCTGTACCATCGAAGCACGGAATAAAACTCTCCGATGCCGCCTCTCCGTCCTGAATGAAAGCATTCTCCACACCCAGGTCCACAGCGAAATCTATAACTGAATCATACTCATCATCCGTGACCTTACGTCCAAGTTCCGGATAGTCGTCAAACTTCCTCACCGGAGTGTACTGATTCATTATACTCATAAAAATATCATGATGATATTTACCGAAAAGATACTCGATTATCTCCTTCGACTCCTCCGTATGATCCGGCAGAATAAGATGCCTTACAATTATACCACACTTCATCATGCCGTCATCATCAAACACCGGTGTGCCGACCTGCGAAAACATACACTCCAGAGCTTCCTTCGCTCTTTCAGGATAATCCGGTGCATTGGAATACCGCTTTGCTGTTTCGCTTCTTATATATTTGAAATCGGTAAGATATATGTCAACTGTACCGTCAAGGAGCTTTATTGTTTCAGCCTTTTCATATCCGCTGCAGTTATACACCACCGGAAGCGTAAGTCCGTTTTTTCTCGCCTCTGCCACCGCATTTATAATCGAAAGTGTATAGTGCGTCGGAGTCACAAGATTTATATTGTTTGCTCCCTTTTCCTGCAGTTCAAGGAATATCTCCGCAAGACGACTGTCAGTGATCTTCACACCGGAACTGCAGTCCGATATACTATAATTCTGACAATAAACGCATTTCAGCGGACATCCAGAAAAAAATACCGTCCCCGAACCGCTCTCACCGGAAATACACGGCTCCTCCCACATATGGAGAGACGCTCTCCCGGCAACCACCTCCGCCGGAGCACCGCAGTAACCCGTTCCGGCAGTCCTGTCAGCCCCGCATTCACGAGGACACAGCCTGCACGACACAAGTGATGGATCATTCATTTTAATCAGTCCCATTTTATGTATTTACTTATATATAATAGCCTATTTTATGGGGTTTGTCAATTTAAAGTGACAGAGTTTGGGACCTGAAAACCCGCTTCACACTATCCCTTCATCCAGAAGCCGTCTGTATTCTTCCCAGCTTACCTTTTCTCCGCCCATGCTTTCGAGATGGTCGGTGTGGAACTGGCAGTCGATCATAACTCCGCCGTTCATCTCAAGATACTGAGCAAGCATGATAAGGGCAGCCTTGGAGCCGTTCTCCATTTCTGAGAACATGCTTTCGCCGAAAAAGCAGCAGTCGATGGTAACTCCGTAGAGCCCGCCGGCGAGTTCACCGTCGAAAAATGCTTCAACGCTTGCAGCCAGACCGTATTTATTGAGTTCATTATATGCTGCTTCCATATCATCAGTTATCCAGGTACCAACGGTGTTTTCTCTTTTCATACGGCAGCGGTGGATGGTATCGGCAAAGTCGCGGTTGATTTTCATTTCAACATTATGCTTGCGCATGAATTTCTTCATGGAATGAGATACATGTATCTTTTCCGGTCTGATGATAAATCTTTCATGCGGACACCACCAGAGAATAGGATCATCATTACTATACCACGGAAAGATACCATTCTGATATGCAAGAACGAGGCGTTCCACTGAAAGATCTCCTCCGAACGCAAGAAGTCCGTCATCTTCAGCCTGTTCCGGATCCGGAAACCAGATCTCATCATCGAGTCTGTAAACTGCCATATTTTTCACTCCCTTAAATACTACTTTGAACTTTATATCCGAATTTTAATGAACCGAATCAATAATTTTGTCTTTTAATACGATTGAAAACTGCTCTAAAGCATGGTATAATTGATGGATAAACTCACCCTATAAGCGCTGTGCGGCATATCCGAAACAGCAGCGCAGAATATATACAAGAAAGAATGATCAGATGAACAATGAATCCAAAACAGCTTCCTTCAATATGACCGAAGGAAGTATCCTAAGGAACCTGCTGATTTTCGCCGCGCCGGTTCTCATAGGAAATATATTTCAACAGCTTTATAACGTAGCAGATACTGCAATTATCGGAAACATACTCGGTGACAACGCACTTGCAGCAGTAGGTGCATCATCTCCGGTCTACGGACTGCTCATCAGTTTTTCAAACGGTGTCGCAAACGGGTTTGCCGTAATCATCGCAAGATATTTTGGTGCCAAGAACGACCGTGAATTAAAAAAATCAATCGCACTTACCTATCTGCTCTCTGCAGTTATGGCAGTGCTGCTTACCGTCATATTTATTCTGACACTTCATCCGCTTATGAAAGTCCTGAAAACTCCGGATGATATCATAGGTCAAACAGAAAACTACCTGCGAATAATCATGCTGTTTTCAGCTGTGACGGTCACCTACAATATGCTGGCTGCCATGATGCGAGCTGTCGGCAACAGCCGAGCTCCTCTGTACTTTCTCATAGTCAGTACGATCGTAAACATCGGACTTGACTTCCTTTTCGTAAAGGGATTTGGAATGGGGATATCCGGTGCGGCATACGCCACAGTTATCTCACAGATGATATCTGTTGTACTCTGCTTTATATACGCATGGAAGAAATGTCGTTTTCTTATCTTCGATAAAAAAGAACTGGTATTCGATACTTCACTTCTCCTCGATCTCATTTCCACCGGATCTGCAATGGGACTTATGCACGGCGTTGTTCAGATAGGATCTGTTATTCTCCAGAGCGGAGTAAACAGTTTCGGAACAGCTACCGTAACCGCTCATACAGCCGGAAGAAAGATTGACGAAATATTCATGCTCCCGCTCGGAACGATATCTATGTCAGCAGCTACATTCACCAGTCAGAACTACGGTGCCAAAAAGATGGACCGTG
>JBGUVZ010000353.1:0-2023 GCA_045220685.1 Oscillospiraceae bacterium
ATAAATATGTAAAGGATAATTATCTGACAGACGGTTTGCATCCTAATGAAGAGGGACATAAGATCCTGGCTGAAAGGATTGCAAGCTGTTTTGAAGATCTTTGATTTGTGAATATATGAAAAAATGACGATCCGTTTTGTGATCGTCATTTTTTATGGTACGCCTTCGGCGTGCTATCTTAATTGCTGCATCCGCAGCAATATTCTTTCAAAAATTGATATCAAATCAATCAGCAACAAGCCATTCTTCAACAGTTCTGCTCTCGCTAGAAATATTAACTCCTATCTTATGAAGTTTACGGCTGTCATCAAGATAAGGAAGATCATACTGTTTTTCTTCTATCTGCTTAAGTGCCTCTTCAGCGCTTCCGTCAAGTTTGAATTCAAAGATAAAAACATCGTTGTCTGTTTCTATTATTACATCAGCTCTTCCTTTACTATTTTGCTTTTCAATAAGAATCGTATAACAGCTCAGAAGCCTGAATATAATATAAAGAGTGTATGAGAAATGAGTTTCAAAATTCTTCGCTCTCTCGTCCTTGTTAGCCTCATACGGTATCGATGACAGGAATGATGTGAACGCATCACGTACTCCGTCGAGTTCACATTTACGAAGCATTCTGTCTAGATTTTTCACCCAATTATCCGGAGCATCTTCTGTTTTACCAAAATAACTATTCGCAGTTAATGCAACAAATCCCCTTCGTACTTCATCATTAGGAAAATCCAAAGTGTATTCCCGGTAACGTTTATCATAGCCTTTTATAGTAAGATAACCGCTCTGATAAAGCATTGCAAGCGGATCTTCAGCGTCGGCTCTGTAATCAACAAAATACCGAGATTCATATGCCTGTCCAGTCAGTTTCTGCATATTTATATTGCGACCTTCAAGAAGCTCTGCCAGATATGTAGGTGTTCCTGATTTATACCAGTAATCATCGATAAACATTTTATTAAAAGCATTTATTATACTGAACGGGTTGTATATATCAATACCAATATTACTGCTGAAATGATATCCGTCATACTGTTTTTTCAGTTCCTTTTTCATTTCATCTTCAGTACATTCATTTTTTGCAGCAAGCTCATTTATCGGTTCGGCAAAATATGAATACATTTCTTCTTCTGTTATTCCGCAAATCGCATCAAACCGGCTGTCCATGCTGATATCATCGGGCTGGTTAAAGCCTGAAAAAACTGATACCTGACTAAACTTCGTCACTCCTGTCAGAAATACAAAACGAAGGTGATCATCTGCATCTTTGAACGTTCCGTAAAAGCCCTTTAAAATATCTCTGTTTATCTGTTCAAGTTCTTTTCCGAGAACATCAAGCATAGGTTTGTCATATTCATCGATCAGGACTACTACTTTGCGTCCGGTCTTTTCCTCTGCTGATTTTATCAAATTAAGGAATCGTCCACTGAGTGTTTTATAATTTTCATCTCTGCCGTATAGTTTTTCATAATCATAAATCTGTTCTTCAATTATCTGATTCAGTTCTCCGGCTTTTTTATAATTTCCTCTTGCAAAATCAATCCTGAGTACAGGATACTTTGTCCAGTTATTTTCAAGATTATCTATCTTAAGGCCTTTAAACAAATCTTTCTTTCCTGAAAAATACGCTTCAAGAGTGCTTATAAGCAATGATTTACCAAATCGGCGCGGTCTTGACAAAAAGCATACATTCTGCTGTGCCAGTCTGTATACAAGATCTGTCTTATCCACGTACACATTTTGCTCTGTTATTAACTTTTCAAAGCTCTGAACACCTACAGGATACTTCATTCTGCTTTTCCTCCGTTCTCATATGTATGTTATTTTAGTATATCATATTTTCAGTCTTTATTCAACCTGAGTAACCGGCGCACGCTTCTGAAAATGTATGCCTTCGGCATGCTATTCTAATTGCTGCATCCGCAGCAACATTCTTTTACCAAACAATATCAAACGAAACTTCCGGTTCCAGAGTTTCATAGTCAACAGATACAGTAATCTGATAATAACTATTAGCCTCCCGGTCATC
>JBGUVZ010000354.1:0-2330 GCA_045220685.1 Oscillospiraceae bacterium
CCGATGCAATTACTGAAACGTCGAAGTAAAGTTTTCCCGGTTTGCCGGCAAGATATTTTTCAACGTCATCCCATTTTCTCATTCCGCCGCCGTGGGCGAGGATCATGGTAAGTTCCGGGACTTTTTCAAAGACCTCTGCTGCCGCCTCAGGCGTGCAGTGAGTAACATTCGGTGAAATCGGGTCATATCCTGCGTGGAATACAACCGGAAGACCAAGCTCCGCACATTTTCTGTATATCGGGTACATGAATTCATCGTTTACGAAAAAGTTCTGGTAGTCCGGATGGAACTTGACACCGTAGAGACCGAGTGCTTTGATCCTTTCAAGTTCTTCGGACCAGTCCTCCGCCATAGGATGGATGCTTCCGAAAGGACAGAAGAAGTCGTCCTTTATCTCGTGAGCCCAGTTGTTTATAATGACCTGCTGAGTTGGCTTTGTAGCGATAGGCAGGATAACAGCCTTATCAATGCCCTGCTCAGTAAGGACTCTTCTCAGATCTGCCACTGTTCCGTTGGTAAGAGGTTTGTAACCGCAGTCAGTGGCATTTTCAGTAAGTGCGGCAATTGCACGCTCTGCTATCTTGTCAGCAAATGCATGGGTGTGAAAATCTATGTACATAAAAAATCATTCCTTTAAGCAAACATAAAAAAAGCCAACCCCAGGGGCAAAGGAATTCTCAGCGTAAACGCCTACTCCTGTTCAGGAACCCAGCCTTATCCTTCACGAGTTAGCTAAACTACTATAAGTATATCGAATTTAGGCTATTTTGTCAACCAAAAAATAAATTCAAAAATCTATTGCATTTTTTAATAACCTCTGATAGAATTATAGTAGAAGAACATTAAGGGAATGTTCTGAAAAACTAACGGAGGTAACTAAATATGGCATACAAAATTTCTGACGAATGTATTTCATGCGGCGCTTGTGAAGCAGAATGTCCAGTATCAGCAATCGCAGCTGGCGATGACAAGTACGTTATCGACGCTGACGCTTGCGTAGAATGCGGTGCTTGTGCAGGTGTCTGTCCTGTAGGCGCTCCAAACGCTGAATAATATCAACAAGAAACATATTATTTCAAATTAAAGACCGTAAGTGATGAAAATCGCAGAAGGTCTTTAATTTTTTGCTAAAATACTATTGAATACAAATCAAAAAAATGATACAATTATAATGCACGACTGCAATGCTGGAAAAAATCGTGTACCATATGAATTACGGAGGTAATACAATGAAGAATAGATTTTCAGCTCTTCTTGCTGCCGGCATACTTGCGGTAGCTTGTTTTACGGGCTGCGGCACAAAATCAACGACTAATGTTATAAGCAACGGAACACCTGCCCAGACGGAAGCTCCGCTTCCTCCGGGAAAAGAATACACAGCAAACAAGGGTGAGGACTACAAATACGAAGACCTCGGTCTCAAGATCACTTTTGATGAACTTGCTCTTACATCTGACGAACCTGATTCAAAGGGCAGATATTCATACGCAATGGTATTCACTGCTGTGAACAACGGTGACAAACAGGTTGACGTTCGTATGCTTGATGACTTTGAGATATCAATTGACGGCAAAAAGTATGAGGATAATATCTTCACAGCTGTATCAGCTGCCAACGGCGCAAACGCATACAAGGGCGGCGAAAGATACGACGCACGTCTTGAACCGGGACAGACAGTTTCAGGATTCATTCCTTTCGCAATCGATTCTATCGACTGGAACGAACTCACTGTAACATATTATCCCGACAGAACAAAGACAAACGATACTATTATATATACGGTAAACAAATCAGAACTTGTTAATAAATTCTGATAAAGAGAAAGGAAGTTTAAAATGGTTGTAATCGAAATGGAAAACGGCAAGAAGATCAAGATAGAACTTTATCCGGAGATCGCTCCGATCACAGTTGCAAACTTTGAAAAGCTCGTAAATCAGGGCTTTTATAACGGACTTATTTTCCACAGAGTTATTCCTGGTTTCATGATCCAGGGCGGCTGTCCTGAAGGAACAGGTATGGGCGGTCCTGGCTGGAACATCAAGGGTGAATTCTCATCCAACGGTGTAAAGAACGACCTCAAGCACACAAGAGGCGTTATTTCAATGGCAAGATCAGCAAGACCTGACTCAGCAGGTTCACAGTTCTTCATCATGCACGAAGATGCTCCGCATCTTGACGGTCAGTACGCTGCATTCGGCAAGGTAGTTGAAGGCATCGAAGTAGTTGATGAGATCGCAGAAACTGAAACTGATCGTTATGACAAGCCGTTTACTGCACAGGTAATGAAGTCAGTTACGATTGAATGATAACCGCCTGCAATTGATCAATAT
>JBGUVZ010000355.1:0-3853 GCA_045220685.1 Oscillospiraceae bacterium
TGCTTTAGCGAGATAACTCTCAGCTTTTGCACTGTCATACGGAGCCCAGAGTCTTGCAGCCTGTGCCGCACATGCCGCATAGTTTAAAGTTGCCGCAAACGTCGGAGGCTTTGCTATACGGATAAGATCGTTATATTCATCGATGTAGTCCCATGGCTTCAGTGCTATACCAGCCCATCTCTGATCACTGATCTCGTGGTAGAAAAGTCCTGCAGCAGACTCACCCCATGTCGGTTCATCCTCTGAGACCTTCATCTGTTCCATCCACTCAAGTTCAAATGCAGTTTCATCGAGAATATCAGGTATCTTATTGTTCATTTCCGGAACGACCACTGTACCCGAACCGTCATCGAACTTTTTATTTCCTGCAAGGCTTGCTCTTTCATACATATTCTGGAGTGTCCAGAGCGCCATACCGCCGCTTACCATATTCTTGCGGTGGCTTGCAGATTCATACCATCCTCCGTTTGCCGTGATTGAAGATGACTTATATTTTACAGTAGCTTCATCCTGTGAAAGATATTCTTTCTTCCAGATCTTCTGAACAGCTGCAGTATCTGTCTTGTGCTCACCTTTATGTGCCAGTTCAGCTTTGTTGCCTGATGTGATATATTTTTCTTCGATGTCAGAAGCTGAACGGTTCTGGTAGAAATAGTTCACAGCATTAGTAAGAAGACCGTGTCCCTCTTCCGAATAAATATCGCCGCTTATTCTGAATTCAAACGATCTGTAGTCACCGGCCTTTATATAATAATTGCCCGGTGTTGTAAACTCAGAAAAATCAAGTTTACATACAGTGTCATTTGAATCTTTATCCATTTCCGGAGCAGATGATTTACCTTTGAACACTGTTTTTCCTGAATCAGCTTCTATTACTTCAAATTCGACTGCGTTTGTAAGAGAAATCCTATCAGTTTTATATTCGTACGGAGTAATGTCATCAGGTGTGATATCACCGCCGTTGTCACCGAGAACTGCAACTTTTTTGCCATTCGGGAAATATCCGACCTGATTTACTGAAATATAGTTGTTTTCAAGTCCGCTGAGTTTACGGCTGGTGTATCCGAAATCGCTGTAATAAGGATCGCCTGTACTGTCCTTTTCAATTATGGACATATAGTCGAACCATAATTCGTCACCTTCTTGAGCATTACCTTCGTACATGGTACCACGCGCATACTGGAAATTCCATTCGGCGCCGTCAATATCCTTTGTCGGTGTAAACTCACCCTTTATGGTCTGATACTCAGTGGTAAGCCTAGCACATCTGCCCCATTTTCCGCCCATGTACGGACCGTTCATGAATTTATCTTCGTCAAGTACGCAGTAATATTCGTCACCGCTGACTGTGCTTATCTGCGAAGTAAGCTGCATTCCCTCTCTTTTCGCCTTTACTCTGACTTCGATCTCATAGGTCTTGCCCGCCTGAAAGCTGAGATTTCTGTGTCTTACCTGAAGATCCCATTTTTCCTTGTCTGCACCGGTTGCACTGAGTATCGTAACGTGCAGTTCGCCGTCACTTGTTATTTCAAAATTCTGCTTTGCCGGTGATGATTCAACAGTATGCCACGGAAGGATCTTGTAATCAAAATCCGTTTCACCAAGCAGCTGACGGTCATAGCCTTCCTTCGGAGTTTCTGCATCCAGCGCATTTACTGTCATCCCGCACGATAAAACGGATGCCAGCATTGAAAGCGAACAAATCGCAGCCACACCTCTTCTTAAATTCTTCTTCATTTTATCTTCTCCTTTATAAGAACCATAGCGCAGATTCCAAAAGATCTGCTATAAACAACAGTATGCCGTACACCGAAAATTTGTACAGCATACATCTCATTGTCAATATTGTATCACACCGGCGACAGAATGTAAAGAGTTTTTGTGAAAATCAATGCAGAAATGCCGTTACAGCATCACAACTGTAACGGCATTTCTGATATCACATCATTATTTATCCGATGTTTTTTCCATATAACTGCTTATAACTCCGCAGAAATCTTCCGTGTACTTGTCCGCTTTCTGTCTGCCGACACCTGAAACTGTAAGAAATTCTGCTTTATTTACAGGCTTTATCCTGCACATATCACGAAGCGTCGCATCAGAGAAAACGATGTACGCTGGTACTTTTGCCTCATCCGCCAGCTTTCTGCGCAGTTTCTTAAGTTCTGCAAGCAGCTGTTCATCTGCAGCAGGAACGCCGCTGTTTCCGTCCGCCTTTTTCTCTTTTACGGTTCGCTCCTTCGGAAGCTTCATGGTGACAGAGATCTTATCCTTAAGTATCTTTGCGGACGCTGCCGAAAGTTCAACTACAGGATATTCACCGTCTCCCAAATTAAGATATCCTTCAGCTATAAGATGATCCATTTCACTTCGTATTATCTTTGCAGGAACATCTTTCATGATACCATAGGTCGTAAGCTCATTAAATCCCATCGAGATAAGTTTCGCATTGCTGCTTCCCCTGAGGATATCAACCACCATGCTCTTTCCGAAATATCTTCCCTTCTGCTTTATCCTGAAAACACAGGAAACGATCTTCTGTGCATCGACGGTGATATCCGCTTCTTCGAATCCGTTGACACAGCATGAACAGTTACCGCAGTACGACGGTGGTTTCTCACCGAAATAACGGAGCATGAATTCACGCAGGCACCCTGCGGTGGTAGAATAGAACGTCATCTCCTTAAGACGCTGTTTATCACGTTCAAGTACGATCCTTTTGTCCTCATCAGAAAGTTCGGAGTTTTCCTCGAAGCTCTTGTCGATCATAAAGCTGTTGATACGAACATCCTGAGGAGAATACAACAGCACACACTGAGCCGGACTTCCGTCACGGCCTGCACGTCCGGCTTCCTGATAATAGCTCTCAATATTTTTCGGCATATTATAGTGTATTACAAAAGACACATCTGATTTGTCGATACCCATTCCGAAAGCATTGGTAGCGACCATTATCTGTTTCCTGTCAAAGATAAAATCATCCTGATTCGACGCTCTTTCAGCATCAGAAAGTCCGGCATGATATCTTGTGGCTGAATATCCGTCGGCATTCAGCTTGTCACATATCTCCTCAACATTCTTTCGTGAAAGACAGTAAACTATTCCGCTTTTGTTTTCATATCCGTCAAGCAGTCTTCGAAGTTCTTCATATTTATTCTGAGGCTTTATTACTGAAAAATAAAGATTTGCTCTGTCGAATCCGGTAGTCAGTGAAAACGGATCTTTAAGGTCAAGAAGGCGAATCATATCTTCCTTTACAGTATCAGTCGCCGTTGCTGTAAATGCACTGACCACAGGGCGCTTCGGAAGTTTTTCAATAAATTCCGGAATATGCAGATAACTCGGTCTGAAATCCTGCCCCCAGTGAGATACGCAGTGTGCTTCATCGATCGTTACCATGGAAATATCGAGCGAAGAAGCTAGTCTGTTCATCTCGGCTGTATCGATACGTTCAGGTGCAACATAGATGAGCTTGTATTCTCCTGCCAGAGCACGTTCGATCGTGTCGTTATATTCTTCTCTTGTAAGCGTACTGTTTATGCACGCCGCTCCGACGCCCGAAGAAACAAGCGCACTAACCTGATCCTTCATAAGTGAGATAAGCGGAGAAATGACTATAGTCACCCCTTGGGACAAAACCGCCGGTATCTGATAACACATCGATTTACCAGCCCCGGTCGGCATAATGCCAAGTACATCCCTGCCGTTTAAAATATTATCGATCAGCTCCTCCTGCCCGTTACGGAATTCGCTGTGGCCGAAATACTCTCGTAGTACTGAATATTTATCTATTTTTATCATCTCCTGTAATCACAAAAATATCCGCAGATGTTACCGTTTAAATCATCTGCGG
>JBGUVZ010000356.1:0-10383 GCA_045220685.1 Oscillospiraceae bacterium
TCAGCAATGATCTTGATCGATGTGCCGCCAACAATTCCGAGTGAAAGGATACCTAAAAGGCTCTTTGCATTTACTCTGCGTTCTTCCTTCTCGATCCAGATTGATGACTTGAATTCGTTAGCCTTCTGGATGAAAAATGTTGCTGGTCTTGCGTGAAGTCCTACCTGGTTCTGTACCATTACTTCTTTTACAAACATTATAAACTCTCCTCATAAAATTTTTGATTTCATTTATTATAAAAGATTATGCAAAAGCATTCTCTGAACTGTCCAGGCATTAATGCATGGCAGTAACATATCAATTACCTTTAACCCTATTATACCGTGTAAATATGAAGTAGTCAACGCATAAAACTGCCTAAGAACGCTTTTGAACGGAATTTTCTATGTATTGATTATGCGTAAATTATTTATCAGTCCGGTTTTTGTCGATTTTAACTAAAATTTATTAAACACTCACAACATTGGTGACAATAATATATTCATATTCACTTCTTATCTGTTATATTATGGCTTTTAATGTAATTTTCATACATGTCAGGTCTACGCTCTTTGGTGATTTCGATACTCTTTGTAAGTCTGTAATCACCAATATTTTTATGGTGACCTGAAAGAAGTACTTCCGGCACTTTCACACCGTGCCATTCCTCCGGTCTGGTGTACTGAGGATATTCGAGAAGGCCGTTAAAATGACTCTCATCCTGATAGCAGAGCTCATCAGAAAGAACGCCTTCGCACATTCTTGAAACCGCATCAGCGATGACCAGAGCAGGCAGCTCGCCGCCTGTGAGAACGTAGTCACCGATTGATATCTCCTCGTCAACTATCTCGTCGAGAACACGCTGGTCCACGCCTTCGTAGTGGCCGCAGATAATAAGAATGTTTTCAAGTGAAGCAAGTTCTATGGCTCTTTTCTGGGTAAACACGTTTCCCTTCGGCGACATGTAGATAGTGTGTGGCTTGGCGCCCATGTCTGCGCATATGGCCTCATAGCAGTTGAAAATAGGATCAGCCTGCATTACCATGCCCATTCCGCCGCCGTAAGGTGTATCGTCCACTCTGCGGTGCTTGTCCTTCGTGTAGTCGCGTATGTTGCGGCAGGCGATCTCAACAGCGCCTTTTTTTCTGGCACGGCCGATTATGCTTTCCGCTAAGACCGACTCGCACATTTCCGGGAAAAGTGTCGCTATCTCAATTCTCATCTTCAAAAAGCCCCTCTAACGGTCTTATAGTCATCTTCTTGTTTTCGACATCTGTGCTTATAACAACGTCGGCAATGGCCGGAACAAGATATTCCTTTTCCCCGTTCTTTATGGAGTAAACGTCATTGGCTCCGGTCTGGAACACGTCCTTGATGACGCCGTAGATTTTTCCAGTATCGGCATCAGATACTTCAATGCCGATAAGATCCTTTATAAAATAGGTATCCTCGTCAAGTTCAACGTCCTCGCGTGAGAGATAAAGCACCTTTTCTCTGAGCTTTTCAGCTTCCTCAACAGTATTTATCCCTGCAAACTTTGCAATGACCATGTTCTTGAACACTCTTGCATTTTCGACCTCAAGTTCCTTTTTGCCCTCGCGGTCAAGATAGAGATATTCAAACTCGCAGAGGAAGTCGGCGCTGTCGCACCAAGGCATAATTTTGACGTCTCCTCTGAGACCATGAACATTAACGATTTTTCCGGCTTCAAGATAATTATCTGACATGTTGTACCACCCGTTTCTATCAAAAAAACTGCCAGATGTCTTTGAAACTGATCTGGCAGTATTATTTTCGTGTTTAACTTGTATTTCTTAGAAATTATTCAATTTCAAGAAGTACCTTTGAGTTGTTTCTTGCAGCACCTGCACGTAATACAGTTCTGATAGCCTTTGCTATTCTTCCCTGCTTGCCGATAACACGTCCCATGTCATCCTGAGCTACGTGAAGATGATAAACGATTACGCCTTCTTCATTAGGTGCGTCTTCTGAGATAGTTATTTCCTGCTTGTTTTCAACAAGCCCTTCAACTATTGCTAAAAGCAGTTCTTTCATATTTTTTCTCCTTATTATTAACCGGCACTGAACGTACCGTCCCTGGTAAACGATCTGATCTTTAAGATACAGACTTATAAGTCTGTATCAGAAAGATAAAATCAATTAATTAAGCCTGAGCGTTCTTGATAAGCTTCTTAACTGTTTCAGTTGGCTGTGCACCGTTCTTGATCCACTTGTCAGCCTTTTCAGTGTCAATCTTAATAACGCTTGGTGTCTTAGTTGGATCATAGTATCCGATCTCTTCGATGAATCTGCCGTCTCTTGGGTATCTTGAATCAGCAACAACTACACGGTAGAAAGGAGCCTTCTTAGCACCGATTCTCTTTAATCTGATCTTTACTGCCATTTTGATTTCACCTCCGGAATAAGATTTTGCCTTGTTTATATTAATGCACTAAGCAAAAATATCATTTTTTCATCAGACTCTTAAGGTCTGCATCAGCAGGCATATCTGGCATCTTGTCAAGGTTCATTCCTGCAATGCGCTTCTTCATACGCTTTGATGAGAACGGACCCTTGCCCTTGCCGAAGCTGCCGAACTGCTTCATGACTTTCTGCATCTGTTCAAACTGCTTGAGCAGTCTGTTTACGTCTTCGACCTTCATACCGCTTCCGGCTGCAATTCTCTTCTTTCTTGAAGGATTGATTATTGAAGGCTTTGCACGTTCTGCAGGTGTCATTGATGTGATTATCGCATCGATACGCTGGAACTGTCTTTCGTCCACGTCGATGTCCTTGACCTTGTCACCCATGCCCGGAAGCATTCCAAGCAGGCTCTTTATTGAACCCATCTTCTGGATCTGGAGAAGATAGCTTCTTAAGTCTTCCATGTCAAAGGTGTTTTCTGTGAACTTCTTTGCCAGCTTTTCTGAATCCTTAAGGTCAACCGCACTCTCTGCCTTTTCAATGAGTGTGAGCACGTCGCCCATGCCGAGGATACGTGATGCCATTCTTTCAGGATGGAACTGCTCGAAGTCATCGAGCTTTTCGCCCATGCCGACGAACTTGATTGGCTTACCTGTTACGGACAGTACAGACAGTGCCGCACCGCCTCTTGTATCTGAATCGAGCTTTGACATGAGTACGCTGTCGATTCCGAGAGCGTCATCGAAGGCCTTGGCAACATTAACTGCGTCCTGACCTGTCATCGCATCGACTACAAGCATGATTTCGCTTGGAGTAGTTTCCTTTTTGATGTTTTTAAGCTCATCCATGAGCTCAGTATCTATGTGGAGACGACCGGCGGTATCGAGAATTACGATGTCGTGGCCGTAGTCCTTAGCGTATTTTACTGATTCCTTAGCTATCTTGACAGGATCAATCTGACCCATTTCGAAGACCTTTACCTCAGCCTTTTCGCCGACGATCTTCAGCTGGTCGATAGCAGCAGGTCTGTAAATGTCGCAGGCAACAAGCATTGGTCTGTGTCCCTGTGACTTGAAGTATTTTGCAAGTTTTGCTGAGTGAGTTGTCTTACCTGAACCCTGAAGTCCGCACATCATGATGATGCATGGCGGCTTGGAAGGCATGTTTATTCTTGCGTTTGAGTTGCCCATGAGGCTGCAGAGTTCTTCATTTACTATCTTGACAACCATCTGTGCTGGTGTAAGACTCTTGAGAACGTCCTCGCCGACAGCTCTTTCTGAAACCTTCGCAACGAATTCCTTGACAACCTTATAGCTTACGTCCGCTTCAAGGAGAGCAAGACGTACTTCTCGCATGGCCTCTTTTACATCAGCCTCTGTAAGTTTTCCTCGTGACTTCAGACGTTTGAAAACGTTATTCAGTTTATCAGATAAACCTTCAAATGCCATTTAACAAGAAGCCTCCCTTATTGTATGATGATCAACCGAAGAGTTCATCGCCCTCGTCGATTATTCTAAGTATTTTACCGGTGTACTCAGAAATGTTTTTCTGGTAGCTGTATTTTTCACGGTATTCGGCAGTGCAGGTTCTGATACTGTTTATCATGTCGTGCATTACCTTGGTCTTTCTGAAGAGCCCCATTTTTTCCTCAAAACCATCGAGATACTGTTCAGCGTGCTTTATTGCGTCGTGTACGCCCTGACGTGAAATATTCTCGTTTTCAGCTATTTCAGAAAGTGAAAGATCTTCGTAGTAGTAAAGCTGCATGATATCGCGCTGCTTTTCTGTAAGAAGATCACCATAATAATCCAGAAGAACCGCATAATCAAGATTTTTTGCCATCTGTCTGCCTCCTCTGAATTAGTTTGTAAAGTTTTAAGCCTTTACAATTATAACTCTTTTAACCTTGCTTGTCAATAGAGAAATAAATATTTTTTTCTTTCAGATCACTTTGCATCCGCTTCGAGCCAGATCTCAGTACCGTCGGAAGTTTTCAGATGTGCTTCCGGATCAAAGATCACATTTTCGCGTGTTTCAGATACTTTTCCGCTCTCTTTGTCGATAACGTCACAGTCCATTCTGTCCTCGTCAATGTTGTAATGATAAACAGTGAGCTCATCGTCTTCATTTACGCGGATGTAGTCAACAAATGATTTCTCATCCGTAACATCCACGGTATAAGCAGGCTTAAGATCCAAATCAAATTTCTGAACGTTCTTTTTTCCGTCTGCACCGTTGCAGAGAACATAGATGTTTCCTTCTTTGTCGGTGACCATGCCCCATCCGCCCTGGATCTCAGTTTCCGCATAGGTTTTGTCATTCCAGTTGTATTTATAGAGCGTCATTCCGAGGGACATACCCACTATCGTGTTTTCCGCCTGCATTATCGGCGAGTCAACGTCGTCAAACTTCACAGGGCAGTCCGGAAGTTCGATGATCTCACGGCTTTCCGGATCATCCGGTGGTATCACTGCAATGCTCGCCTCACCGTTCAGTGATTCGCAGAATACATATATCTTGTCATTAAAGACATCATAGTAAGGCGGAAGCATGTCGATCTCACCCAGGTCGAGCGTATATGTCTTATCACCTGCGTGCAGGTCAAATTCAAAGCTTTCAAATCCGTAGTAAACAGAACCCTCGTCCTGTCCTTCATCCGGCACTGACTCTTCATCTGCTTCAGTAACTTCTGCTTCTGTAGCACCGTTATCCGCTGCACTGTCTTTTATTGTCGTAGTTGTACTTCCGCTGTTATCGCATCCGCAGAACATAAGTGCTGAAACTGCACAGAACGATAATAATAATGAGATTTTTTTCATATTCCAAACTCCTGACTCAAAATAAATAAACGTATCAATCCTTTATTAAAGTATAACTTATTCAAAGGATTTTAGCAATACCAAAGAAAGCACCCCTGCTCTGAAAAGAACAGGGGCACTTCCCAAGGAAATATGAGAAAAACACTATGTTGGAAATGTCTTAAACTTTTCGGCGGATCTTCGGGGCTTCGCCCCGGTCCCCCGCGCTGATTTGTGATAAATCAGCGCTTATAACTTCTCGATCTTGTGAGAAATAAACTGCTTGATCCTTGCAAGATCTGTAAGTCCTACGATACCGTCACCGTCAACGTCTGCGAACTTTAACTGAGTTTCGTTAAGATTTACATCACCTAAGAGATAAAGTGCAACTGTTGTAAGGTCTGAAAGATCTATTCTTCCGTTGCCGTCAACGTCACCGATAATTCCTTCCGGTTCAGGCTTTTCTGTAACCGGTGTGGTCTCTGCAGGTGTTGTCTGCTCTGTTGCTGCAGTTGTAACTGCCGGCGTCGTTGCTTCTGTAGTAGTTACCTCTGATGAAGCTTCTGTAACTGGTTCAGTTGCTGCTGTAGTTGTTTCAGGAACTGTTGTTTCCTCAGGTGCAGTTGTCTCTGAAACTGTGGTCTGCTCTGTTGTCATTACTGTTTCTGAAACTGTTGTAGTCTCAGGTACTGTAGTAACTTCCGGAGCTGTTGTAACTACAGGTGCTTCTGTTTCTGTAACAGCCGGTTCAGTTTCTGAAATGGTCTCTGATGCTGTAGTTTCCTTCGGAGCAGTTTCAGTTCCGATTGGTGCATATGCATTGTTGAGCACCAGTGCGTAGCATGAAGACTGTTCGAGTGAAAGCTGTAAGCTGCCGTTTGAGTCAACGAGTGTTGTATTCATTTTATCCATCTTTGACTCTGCCTGATTGTAGGTGTAAAGCACTGCTATGTTGTTGCAGAACTCTGAACCGAGCATGTAGTTTATGCTTGCTTTAAGTCCGAAAAGGCCTTCGTGCTGGAGATCGAGTTCGATAACTGAACTGTTATTGCGTGAAACTGATTTGAGCATGTCACCAGGTATAACGCCCTGATCCTTTTTGATCTCAAGATTAAGATCTCCTGTTTCTTCTGCGCTGATATCCTTGCCTTTAATATCCCAGCTGTATTCGCCAAGATCAAAGGTTATTGTGATATCGCGGTCTCTCATTGCATCTATTGCTTCTGAAGGGAGAACTGTCTCCTCGTTGAAGTCAAATTTTCCTGATGTGCCGTCCGGCATCGCATTTATCATATCTACCAGACTTTCAATAAATGATACCTTATGATCAACATTTATTCCTGCATCAGCGATTGCTATGATCTCATACAGTGAACCTTCATCATCAGGCTTCTGCTTTATTACTGCATATATCTTGCCGTCATTAAGCTTAAGTCCGTATACTAACCCGTGAGTTTCATAAGGATTGATGTAGTTTCCTACTGCTACCTTTTCAGATCCGTCAAGATTCATTGAGTAAAGCTGTGTCGGAGTGTTGAAGTAAACCTTATTATCTGAAATTATGAGGCTCATGTATTTGCCGTCCCAGTATGCTTTGTAGCTCGGCATATTATTCTTATCATCCCATGTGTACCACTTTTCTTCGCAGAGGCTTATCCATGTATCAACGTTTCCTGTTGATTCGTTGTATCTGCTGTATTCGCCGTTTTTGTTTATGAAGTACCACTGATCACCTCTTGTGAATATCTCAGCACTTACTGTCTGCCAGAAAGCGTTGTCGTATTTTTCAGATGTCGCTTCGAAACCCTTGCTGTTCCAGTCGCGATGCGATGTGTTTCTTCCTGCTTCAGGCTTAGCCTGTGCAAATGCCTTGTCTGAAAGGAGAAAATATCCGTGGCCTACTCTTCCCTTTGCATCAGGAGTAGGATCGTCCCATGTAACATCAACGTGATACCATTCACCGTCTATGTTTACAAGATTCCATGCGTGGTTCATGCTGTCACTGGTTACCATAATTGAAGATATGCCAGCCTTTTCAAGAAGCATGTTGTATGCCTGTGCATATCCTTCGCATACGCCGTTGCCGCACATGAGAATGTCATAGGCTGTATATCCGTCGTAAAGATCAGGTACTGACTGATTAAGATCGTAGGAGGTATTGAGTACCAGATAATCGTGAAGATTAAGCGCCTTTTCAAGTTCTGTCATCTCAGGAGTAATGTTTTTGGCGATGATATCATCGATCTTTTCATTAACTTCTGCAAGACGTGCGTCTGCTTCTTCCTTGGTGTTTGTATATCTTATAACTATGTCCTTTATGATATATGCACCGTCTGCTCCGTATCCGATCTGTATTGACAGTGAAGTCTCATACTGAACACTGAACATATCAGGCAATTTTCTTACGTAGGAAATAGAATCAGTTATTCTTTTTACGCTTTCAGCCTTGTTTTCCTCGTTATCCACCTTAAGTCCGAAACTGCTCACGTCAATCGCAGCGTCATATCTCTGGAGTCCTGCCTTTATAGTCTCGCTCAGACTGGCGATCGTGTTATCAGTATCTGCCAGAACAACTGACACTGCAGGAGCAGCAAAATTAACCGCAAGAGCAGCTGAAACGAAGCTGCTTAATAATTTTGCGAATTTTTTCATCGTAATTCCTCCTGTCCACTGTCATCATTCTCATATTCTGTGGTCACAGATCAGAAAAGGCCGGTACTTTTGGTACCAGCCTCTGTTTCCAGTCTGAACTTCCTTTTCAGTTCGTTCAAAGATCGTGCAGCTGGCTGTCATACCATTCTGTCTGGTTTAGACCCGTTAGCTTTGCGTCCCTGTCTTTCGACAGGTTTGCCAAATCATTCGTTTTTCATGTTTCCTTACCGAAGCGTTAACCTCCGGCATTTCCCATATATATAGTATATCACGGCAAGCACACATTGTCAATGTTATATATATTTATTTCTGAGTTGCAGATTATATTTGTATACATGCACATTACAAACCATTCGGATATAAGCAGTTTCACGTATGAAAATCATACACGGACACAAAGAAAACGCCCCTGCTCTTGTGGAGCAGGGGACGTTTCCCAAGGAAATATGAGAAAAACACTATTTGTTTGAAAATGTCTTAATGTTTCCTTATCAGAAGCGATCGATCTTGTGTGCAAGGAACTGCTTCATTGTAGCGAGATCTGAAAGATCTACTACGCCGTCGCCAGTTACGTCTGCGATCTCAAGCTGTTCATCTGTAAGTGAAGAATCACCTAAAAGGTAGAGTGCAAGTGATGTAAGATCTGAAAGATCTACTTTGCCGCTGCCGTCGAGGTCGCCCTTGGCTGTTTTGTTGAATTCTTCAGGAGCAGATGCTGGTGTGATCTCTGTAGTTTCAGTAACTGCAGGAGTCTCGGCTGTTGTTTCAGCTGGATCTGTAACTTCAACAGCTGCTGTCATCTCAGAAGTTGTTGTCTGAGTTGTTTCAGAAGTTAATGTTGTTTCAGATGTCAGTGATGTTTCAGCTGTTGTAACTGCAGGAGCTGCTGTAACTTCAGAAGTCATTTCTGTTACGGCCGGAGCCTCAGCTGTTGTTTCAGCTGTAACCTCTTCCTGAGGTGGCTTTACCGGAGCCTGTATTATAGGGTCCTGCGGGCTCTGAATGTCCCACAGTACAAGTGCGTAGCTTGCTGACTGGTCAACGTCTATCTGGAGAGCACCGTTGGAGTCTACCATCATTGTATTGACCTTAGCCATTCTCGCGCCTGCTAAGTCGTAGCTGTAAAGTACAGCTACGTTATTGATATACTGGTCTCCAAGATCGTAGTTGATGTTGGCTTTCAGACCAAAATCGCCTTCATGCTCGAAATCCAGTTCAATAACAGATTTGTTTTTGCCAGCTATTGTTGCCAGCATTTCTTCAGGTATTGTTCCCTGATCTTTCTTTATTTCAAGATTGAGGTCATTTGCTTCTTCAGCAGTAACATCATTGCCCTTTATATTCCAGCTGTAATCGCCGAGTTCAAGGGATATCTTGATGTTTCTGTTTCTCATTGCATCGATGGCTGCTGCCGGAAGGATGCTTTCTGTATCAGGACCGCTGAGGTCAAATTCTCTTGACTCACCGTCCGCCATCGATCTGATGGCACCTTCGAGAGATTCGATAATGCTTACTCTCTGCCCTTCGAAATTAACGTCTGCCGCTTCGTACAGTGTTCCTTCATCGGAAGGTTCCTGCTTGATAACTGCATATATCTTGTCACCGTCAAGTCTCAGACCGTAAACATAACCGTCAACTTCATAAGGGTTTATGTAGTTTCCGAAAGCTTCCTTTTCGGAGCCGTCGAGAGACATCTTGTATATCTGTGTAGGAGAGTTAAAGAAAACTTTATCTCCTGAAATTATAAGGCTGATGTATTTGCCTGACCAGTATGCTGAATACTGACCCCACACGTACCAGTTCTCATCGCAGAGACTTACGAAACTGTCTGTTTCGCCTGTGGATTCTGTATATCTGCTGTATTCGCCTTCGCCGCTTACGTAGTACCACTGATCACCGCGAGTGAAGATTTCAGTACCAACTGTCTGCCAGAAAGCGTGGTCATATTTCTTTGAAGTAGCTTCGATTCCCTTGCTGTCCCACTTGTCGTGGATATAATTTCTGCCGACATCAGGATTTGCAGTTCTGATCTCGTCGTCAGAAAGCAGGAAGTACTTGTGATTTACTCTGCCCTTGGCATCCGGAACCGGGTCATCCCATGTAGTATCAACATGATACCATTCATTATCAATGTTCACAAGATTCCACGCATGATTCATGTCGTAGCTTGTTACCATTATGGATGAGATACCAACCCTGTCGAGGAGCATGTTGTATGCCTGTGAGTAACCTTCGCAGACACCGTTTCCGCAGATGAGAATGTCGTATGCGGATGCACCGCCGTCTCTGTCAGGGATCGTTCCTTCTGTATCGTATACTGTATTGAGTACGAGATAATCGTGAAGGTTGAGAGCTTTCTGAAGTTCTGTCATTCCCGGAGTTATTGTTTCGTCAATAACCTCAGTTATCTTTGTGCCCAGTTCCTCCATGAGAGCATCTGCTTCTTCGCGTGTATTTGTATAAGTAAACTTGATCTGACCGAGAATGATGCTTCCGTCTGCTGCGTATACCGGCTGGATCGAGATATGAT
>JBGUVZ010000357.1:0-2924 GCA_045220685.1 Oscillospiraceae bacterium
TCACGGAGTTCATACGGTACTGCGGTACCTTCTGCAAACAGTATTCCCCTGTTTTCACGAAACTCATTGATATATTTTTTCGACTCCTCACCGGAAATGTAGAACCATTCAGTGTTCGGCTTTCGTTTGATGTTTTTCTTCTTAAGATATGCATGAAACTCACGGTCAGTAAATCTCACATACGAACCATCATCAAACACCGCAGCTTTCTTCCATTCCAGCTTCCAGTCCATATCGTTTGTATGGTTCTGCTGCTTTATTCTTTCCTCAACGGACTGCTTTTCCGTATATCCGATCTTCGTCATTCCGTCATGCGGCGGATACGACGGTGTTGTATAAGCATAGATCATCGGATTGATCTTTTCGACTGTATTTACAGTGATCCCGTTAATAATCCCTTCCATATCAGTTCATCTCCTTTACGTGTGTCTCGATAAATTCGATTTCTTCATCCGATAAACCGTATTTCCTGTAAAGCTGCTGATCAATTTCAGCAATGGACTTGCTCCAGTCAATGTCGCTGGAAGAAGTGAAGTCTTGAAGGGGAACGTATGCCCATGTTGGTTTTGCATTATTTTGAGTAACTTTTAATATTCCAAGCATCACACGGGCAAATTTACCTTTAATGTACTTCAGAACAGCCTCTGCTTCATTCTTTAAATCAGTTTCTCCAATTGAAATATATGTTTCAGTAAATCCAACTGACGGAACTCCTATAATCGGGTTACTAAGAACTTCACCCAGCATACCACTTCCATTAGCTTTAGGAACCAATACTTTATATTTATTCAAATTTGGAACTGACTTTACATAATCCTTTCTTACCCATTTATAAAATCGATCACTCTTTACATTTCCGTAAATCTGAATATATTCTCTGCCATCCACTGGTTTTGAATCCGTAAAAATATTCGGCATTCTTTCAAAAGCACTTGGCGCAATTCTTGGATCTGCAGTTTTCTTCATTTCTTCAGCTTTTTCCTTATAAGCAATATCTGAATACCGATAAAGTCCGCGATTAGTTATTACATCACACAGACTTTCTCTAGAAATCTTATCAACCTTTGATTTAATCTTGTTTAACTCTGGATAAGCTGTAAAAACTCCAATAGGCTCAAATGTTCTCTTAACATCTCTGTAACCAATAGCTACTCCACCTTTAATATCTGTATTTGCAAAAATATCACTACTTTTAGGTTCATAATACAGAATTTTAAAATGCTCGTCATTAAGCATCTTTTCATTCCATGGTTTAGGAGTATAACCTGCGTTAAAGAGGAAACGAGCTGGTGTTATTAATTCAACAGTTTCAGAAATGTTCATAGCTGATTCATAAAAATAATGATACAAAGGTGTATCACTTTCATTTGCACCTGTTGAATCCTGCTGATATGGTGGATTCCCTATAACATAATCAAATTTCATAGTCTTACCCCTTTTCTTATTTTGAATATCATCTATCAGAACTGGAGAACCGCTTCTCCAGTTCTGTATCTTACACAATTGCCTACATTCTGTACTCTCCGGTTCAGTTACGATATCAAATAACGCCATCTGAACGAACTGTTCTTCCTCTTTAAATTCCGGAACGGAATTCGTCAGACCATCCATCTGCCAGAAGTTCCATGAGATAATATTCGCTATCTTCTTAAGTACATCAGTCTCTGCCTCATGTCCCCATTTTTCTTTCAGATAATCACAGAATGAAACGAGAATATTGATCCTTGCAATCAGAAGATTATCTCCCTGAAATTCATATCCGTAAACACTCTGTACAGCCCTTGTTGCCCATTCGATCCATTCTTCTTCAGTTTCCGTATTCTCACTAACAACACGCAGCTTACGATCAAGAAATCCTATTCGATCTTTAACTTCGATCGGATCACCTGTTGTTGCATCATACCTTGATACGATATACGGTGCTTCACCACAGGTGATTTCAAGTCTCCTTGAATCAACGTATTTCTTCCAGTCTTTTTTATCAGAAAAACCGATCTTTTCAGCGGTAGTATTCCACATCTGGTCGTTTAGTACGTTGAAAACATCTTCGCGTTCAAACCAGTCAGAATCGCAGTGACTGTTCATCTTATTACATATCCAGGTCGGTGAAAAAACTTCCGCTTTCTTTCGTGTACGGTCAGTCTGTTCCGACTGATCCTTGAAAACTCTCGGCTGGATATCACACGACTCAAATCCGAATAAAGCCCCTACTGTGATCTCGTCATTTTCATAAAATCCATATTTGCTGTATGTATCAGTTGCAAAAACTATATTCTTTCCGGTAGTCTTATCCTTCAGAAGCAACGGAAGAACTTCCTTAACCGGATATTTATTCAATTCTATAAGTTCGTTCAAGGAAATTCTCCTTCTCTCCACAAATAAAAATCCCTTATCAAATCTTCACTTGATAAATTTTCAAGTTTTTAAATTTAAATTCGTTTATTTATCAAGTATTGTACCATAAAAAAGTGATTTTTGCAACTTACAAGCCTTATAATTTGAATATTATTCAAGTATGAGGTGAAAACATGGAAAACGGATTTGATTTTGGATTACTGCTTCAAAAGTTAAGAAAAGAACGTGGATTAACTCAGGAGCAGCTTGCTGATATGATTAACAAAGAAAGTTCTATTATAAGCAGATATGAGCGAAATCTTCAAACTCCAACATTTGATACAGTCCGGGCTTTCGCCGCTATTTTCAATGTTTCAATGGATTATCTGTCTGGTATGGAAAAAAGCATAAATATCTCAACTGTACACCTCACCGAAGAACAGATCCAGATCATGCGCGAACTTGCTGAAGCCTTCCGTGACAAACAAACCGCATATCCTAAAAAACTAAGCAGCGAACAGTACCAACTCATCGGCAGGATCGCTGTAGAATTTTCAAAATAAAAAAGCTGCACCTGAAAATTCTCAGGT
>JBGUVZ010000358.1:0-3124 GCA_045220685.1 Oscillospiraceae bacterium
CTATATTATAGCACTTTAAAGCGAAAATAACAAGAAATTATTTTTATATTTTTTCATAAAAGCTATTGAACTTTTTTATATCCGGTGCTATAATAGAATTCAGAGATTGAACTCGAAATTGAACTTCGGGTATTTAAAATTGAACTTTTCTATTAAAAGGTAATTTTTATGAGTGATAATCTTTTTTCAGAACGTCTGAAGGAGAAAATGAAAGAACGTTCTCTCAGACAGATCGATCTTTTGAAAGCCGCGGAAAAAAGCGGTATTAAACTCGGAAAAAGTCACATCAGCCAGTACGTAAGCGGTAAAACAGTTCCGCGTGAAAATATAATAAAATTCCTTGCGGAAGTCCTTGATACTGATCCTGAATGGCTTAAAGGAAACGATAAATCAGATACAGCAGTAATACAGCCTGCCGAACCTGATAAGAAAACTACAGGGGGAACCAAAATGAAAACATTCGGTAAATCATCAAAACTTGAAAATGTACTTTACGACGTAAGAGGTCCTGTCGTTGACGAAGCAGCAAGAATGGAGAAGTCAGGTACACAGGTACTCAAACTCAACATAGGAAATCCAGCTCCTTTCGGTTTCAAGGCTCCTGATGAAGTTATATATGACATGCAGTCACAACTTACACAGTGCGAAGGATATTCCGATTCAAAGGGACTTTTCTCTGCAAGAAAGGCTGTAATGCAGTATTATCAGAACAAGAACATCGAAGGCGTAACTATCGATGACATCTATACAGGAAACGGTGTAAGTGAACTTATCAACCTTTCAATGCAGGCACTTCTCGATGACGGTGATGAAGTTCTCGTTCCTTCACCAGACTATCCTCTCTGGACTGCCTGTGTAACTCTTGCAGGCGGCAAGGCTGTTCACTACATCTGTGACGAACAGTCTGACTGGTATCCGGACATTGAAGATATGAAGAGCAAGATTACTTCAAAAACCAAGGCTATCGTAATCATCAACCCGAACAACCCGACAGGTGCTCTTTATCCAAAGGAACTCCTTGAACAGATCGTTGAGCTTGCAAGAGAAAACCAGCTCATACTCTTCTCAGATGAAATATACGACAGACTCATCATGGACGGTGAAAAGCATGTTTCCATCGCTTCCCTCGCTCCTGATCTTTTCTGCGTTACATTCAGCGGACTTTCAAAGTCTCACATGATCGCAGGCTACAGAATCGGATGGATGGTTCTCAGCGGAAACAAGAAGATCGCTGCTGATTACATTCAGGGACTCAACATGCTCTCAAACATGAGACTCTGTTCAAACGTTCCTGCACAGTCCATCGTCCAGACATCTCTCGGCGGATACCAGAGCGTCGAAAACTACATCAAGCCGGGCGGACGTATTTACGAACAGCGTGACTTCATCTACAAGGCACTCAACGATATTCCTGGCATCTCAGCTGTAAAGCCTAAGGCTGCTTTCTACATCTTCCCTAAGGTAGATGTTCAGAAGTTCAATATCACAAACGACGAGCAGTTCGCACTTGATCTTCTCCGTGAAAAACACATCCTTATTATCCACGGCAGCGGATTCAACTGGGCTCAGCCTGATCACTTCAGAGTTGTTTACCTCCCTAGAATCGAGGTTCTCGAAGAAGCAACCCAGAAACTCGGCGAGTTCTTCCAGACATACAGACAACAGTAATAATCGTCATTTCCGCGTTATATAACCTTTCATGCAAAGAAGCTGTTTTTTCTCACAGGAAAACAGCTTCTTTGCTTTTTTGTATTGCATATTTTCTGTATTTCGATTATAATTAAAGATATATAAGGAAAGGCGGATTTATTATGAAAAACAGAAAAACAATATGCATGATCGCATTACTCTGCACTGCTTCCCTTCTTGCATCATGCGGACCTCAGGATAACGAAGCTGCTGACAGTACAGTTCAGACTGAAGCACCTGCAAGTGTAACTGAAGTTTCTGAAACAGCCGAAGTAACAACGGTATCAGAAACAGCGGAAAGCACTGAGGGTACAAGTGTTTCAGAAACTGAAGTATCTTCTGCTGAAACATCAGTTTCTGTATCAGAAACTGAAAATTCTGTAACAACTGCAGAAACAAAAGCTGAAGCTTCGCCTTCACCATCACCGGAAGGCGGTCAGACAGATAACGGAAATTCATCACAGGAAAACAATACAGAAAAGCCTGCAGACCCTGAACCAGATCCGGAACCGGCTCCTGAAAGCGGAGACGCAACAATTGAACTTAAAGGCGATTCAGCTGAATGTTCATCCTCGAATGTATCGGTAAACGGTTCTGAAGTTACAATCAAGGCAGAAGGCAATTATAAACTAACCGGTTCATTAAACGGAACAATAATAGTAGCAGCGCCTAAGGACGCCAAAGTAGACATTGAACTGGCAGGCGTAAACATTTCATGCTCAAACGGTCCTGCTATCAGAGTCGATACTGCTGACAAAGTAAAGATCATTTCTGCAGGCGGCACTGAAAACACACTGTCAGACGGCGGTTCATCGGAAGCATGTATCTACAGCAAGGAAGACATTACGCTCAAAGGCGACGGAGTTATAAAGATTTACGGCAACGTTAAAAATGCTGTTCAGAGCAAGAATACTCTTAAGGTAACCGGCGGTACACTTGAAGCAAACTCACCTAACAACGGTCTTGTCGGCAAGGACAAAGTTGCTATCGAAGCCGGTCAGATAACCATTAACGCTTCACGAGATGCCATTAAAGCTACCAACGAATCTGAAGCCGGAAAAGGCGTTGTTTTCATAACAGGCGGCAACATTAACGTAAACGCTGGTGACGACGTTATACAGGCTATTTCAGAAATTACAGTAAACAATTGCAGTATTTCAGCAAAGTTCGAAGGCAAGAAGGCAAACTGCACAGGTGCAGTCAATGTTGATGAAGGATGTATCACAAAGATAAAATAATGAACTTTCACATGTACTGATCAGTTCTTCATATATTTTCACATCTGTACATCTTAAAACGAATGAGAAAAATAAATAAATTCCACGGGAGAAAAAGATATGTTTGAAAACAATAATATTTACATGGGACTTTCAGAAAACGGCGAACGCGTTTACATGACTCTTTCCCAGTGCAACAGACACGGACTTATTGCAGG
>JBGUVZ010000359.1:0-6329 GCA_045220685.1 Oscillospiraceae bacterium
CGGAATCTCTGCCTGCGCCGTCAGCGATTGCACCGCTGATCCAGTCCTGGACATTTGAAGCTCCGGCCTGCCCACGCTTATAATCAACGATACCGTCGATGAGAGACTGTACCTCACCGACGGTATATTCGTAAGCTTCGGCTTTAGACGGATCAGAGCAGAATAAGGTCAGAACGATGACCAGACAGCTTATGATCAGTGATAAAGTCTTATTTTTCATTTTTATTTTTTAAAGCATATGCTGCACATCCGGCCATTGTGAGGAAGAATACTGACATACCGATTCCTCTGCTGTCGCCTGTGGCTGGTGAATTTGATACTGCTGAAACTGAAACCTGTGTTGCAGATGTTGTTACTGTTGTTGTTTCTGATGCAGTTGTTGTCTCTGCTGCTGTAGTTTCAGCTGTTGTCTCAGAAGTAGTTGTTTCTGTAGCTGTTGTTTCAGCAGCTGTAGTTGTAACTTCTGCATTTGCGGCTACATCAGCTACAAGTACAGGAGGAACGAGAGTTAAGCTGTCTGATGAAGCACTGATGAGGATATCTTCGCCTGATTCTTCAAGCTTTACCTTTACCTTGCCGTTTGTATCAGTTTTGAATTCTGTAGCTTTGCCGTTTACTGTAATAACCGCACCTTCAACAGGAACTGTGAGCGGTGTCCAGTTTGCATCATATTTAATGTGTGACAGAGTAAGTTCGATCTCGTCGCCCTGTTTAGCATCAGCAGTGTTTTTGTCGAACCAGCTGTATGAATCTGAGAAACCTGTTGTATCTGAGTAAACAAATGCGTAAATGCTGTTTCCGTCCTTTACTTCATCAGATAATGACATGGAAGCACTATTGTCAACGTAGTATCCGTAGCTTCCGCCGTTTTCAATGCCCCAGAGTTTGTTAAGCGAAAGGCCAGTGTATCCTGCTTTTTCTGATGAATTGAATCCTGCTGCCGCACCACCTGTGAAGTTTTCTTCGTGTGCGATGTAAAGGGCATCGTTTATAGTGAGTTTTCCGTCGCTGTCGATGTCTGTTACCTTTACTTCCTTCTGAACGAGGATAGGTGCACCGCCTTTTCCGTCTGAAATTGTTACGAGGACATTAGTGTCCTGATCTGCAGCGCCTGCAAAAAGAACTGTCGATGAACATGAAACAAGAGCAGCTGCCGCAATAAATGAAATTACTTTTTTCATATTGATCTCTCCCTGGAATAATACTATATTTAATTGCTCACTAATTATAACATGATATTGCCTAAAAATCAATACTTAAAATTGTTTATTTTGCTGTTTGTGCATGTGCAAAGTTACTATTCACGGCCTGTTTTTTCCAGTACAAAAGAAAACAGCACCACTGGACCGGTTTTATTACCGGCCTGATGGTGCTGTATTTTTTATTATTCACATTCAGCAAATATTTCTTCGACAGTATATGGGTTACCATCACATAATCTTGTTAATGCATCATATTCGTTGATTCCATTTCTTCGGCATGTTTCAATGTATGTACGAATCATTGCATAGTTATTTGCTGTTTTTGAAGATGAGAACTGACCTGACACCTTCATTTTTGTTTTCGTCCCACGTAGTGCTCGTTCTGAGAGATTATTTGTTGTAGGCAGACTGAAATCATATGCCCAGGCGAAGTAATTGCTGCGATATTTTATGATCCTGCGTATCAGAGCACGTTCCGGACCTCCTGAATATTTTGATGTGTTCGCTTCCGCCAGCGTTTCTGCTCTTTGCAGAAGTTCTGTAAGCTTGCTTTCAAAATTTTCAAGATATCCATTATCAAATCGTGTTGTTCCTGCTTGTATCAGATTCTTTCGGTCTTTTATCGTTGCTGATATCAATGCTTTTATTTCAAGCAGTACTTCATGATTGGTTTCATCTGCAAGTTTCTGAAGATCGCGCTGCAAATGTGCATTACACTCAATATTAATGAACACAAAACGTTCATTGTAATTGATGCTGTTATGATCATGCATAACAGATGTTTCAGCAGAAAGATTTTCAAGTATTCCATCCAGAAGAATTCCGTTCATATCTTTGTTTTCATGGGCTACAAAGAACGCGATTCTTTCGTCTCCGTAAAATCTCAGGCAGATTCTTTTGGTATCAGCGTAAACCACGGTATCATCCCAGTAAATGAGCAGTCTTTTAAGTAACTCCCTTCGCAAATCATTATGAAAAACTGCCAGTGCTTTGGCAGCTCTGGCCTGTACTTTAGCTACATACCCTTCACTCGGACTGATCTCTCCGTTTGTTATGCCCTGAAAGAATACAGGAACCTTATTTATTGACGAATTCATAATATTCAGCGAAACAAGTATCATTGCCTGTACGTTTGCTCCATATCTTACTTTCGTTCTTTTTTCAGGTGCCGTTCTGCTGATCACCAGTGTCCCGCAATTCTTACATTTGTAGACGTAATACTTATGCTTCACCCTCTTTACTTTAACTTCTACTTCTATTTCATAGCGGTTTTCTGTTTTTCCGGTATATTCAAACTCATCTTTTTTGCATTTCGGACAACAGTCATCTTCAGTTAAACAATGTTCCGTTATATCAGTTATTGCTTCTTCTGCAGGTGGTTCAAGCTCTGATCTTTTATGCCCTGTTTGGCCTCCTTTGGAATTATCGGTTTCTTCTCTGCTGTTTGGTCTTGCTTTTGATTTCCCGATTGGTGTCTGCGATGTAGGCAGAGATGTATTGGTTCCATCTCTGTCCTGTACCGCTTTCATATGCCGGATCTCGGCTTTAAGTGTTTCTATTATGATGTCTTTCTCGTCAAGTGCTTTTTGATATTCTTCATCCTTCTTAGCAAGCTTTTTTTGATACTCACAGAACAAATCATAGTTTTCCTGTCTTAATTTACAGATTGTATCTATCTTTTCATTAAGCTCTTTTGTATGATTTTCACATTCAATTACAAGCTGTTCGTACCAGATATCCAGTACTTTCTTCACTGTATTTTTTGATGACTGAACTTGTCTGCTAAGCTGTTTTATCCGCCTCTGATATCCAAGATATATGAGGTGATGATTATGCTGCAGTTTTTTATACCTGTCACCATTTTCAAATTCTTTTACCAGACGTTTAAGTCCTTTATTTTCATATTGCAATGATGTATTGATCAAAAACTGCTTATTCATAGCTTGCTCCGTGTTCTGCTTTATTTCTGCTCCAGCGCTCTTTCTGCTGATTCCTTTATGTTCATTAAATGATTTTTCAGAATAGCGTTTTGTTTTTCAAGTTCGCTGATTTTTTTATCTTTCTGAATACTTTCTTCTTTTAGTTTTTTTATGATTTCCTTGTAATCTGGTTCTGCTGTTACCTTCGTTTCAACAGTATTGCTATTTGATTCTGTTTTTGCCTTTCGGCCCGGCTTTCCTGTTGACGGTATCAGTTCTCCTGTTACCGGATCTTCCACTCCAAGATACTTACGTATTGGTCTTGATTGTTTGGTTACTGGGTCGTAGTGCGATGTTGATTCATAAAGAACAACTCTTCCGGTTTTCTTATCTGTGTAGCGTACAATCGACATGATTTCAGCTTCCTTTCTATGCTTGGTACTTATTATTATATCATATACCAACAAAAATGTCAATAGTTTTGTTGGTATCTATTTAAACGAATACCACTATATTTTTTTGTATATTTTTTACGTAAAAAAATTGTGCTGCAAACATCGCATTTTCAGTGTTTACAGCACAATTATCAATCATTCTATTTTACATTATCTGGCCGTGAATAGTAACTGTGCAAAAGCACTTCACTTTAATTTAGATTAATTACTCAAAAATATTTTAAGTGAATTTAAGCAAAATACTTTATTTTTATCTGATGGTATGGTATAATATAAGTAACAAACTATCCCTAACCCCGAAAGGCTGAGTGTATTTTTTATGAAGAAAGTAATAAGAATGATCGATATTGCCGAAAGCCTCAATGTCAGTGTCGTAACTGTATCGAATGCGCTTAATGACAGGGAAGGCGTAAGCCCTGAACTTCGTGCAGCTATCAAGAAAACGGCAGATGATCTCGGTTACAAGTACACGGTCAATGAACGTATCACTTCAAAAATCGAAAACAGAAACATCGGAATTCTCATGTCAGAACGCTTTGTAGGTGAAAAAGGTACGTTCTACTGGAGACTCTGTCAGGAAACTTCAAAGGAACTTCTCAAGAAGAATCTGTTCGCCATCAATGAAACTCTTTCAAAGGACGACGAAAGAACTGGCGTTCTTCCTCGTATAATATCTGAAAACAAGGTAAGCGGACTCATAGTTCTCGGACAGATAAGCCGTTCATACATCGACGTGCTTATAAGATATGACGTCCCTCTTATCTTCCTTGATTTCTATGACAAGCACTACAATGTCGATTCAGTCGTTACTGACAATTTCTACGGCATGTATCTTCTTACAGACTACCTTATTGAAAACGGACATTCCGATATCAGATTTATCGGCAGACTCAATGCCACATCAAGTATCCAGGACAGATATCTCGGATATGTCAAGGCACTTATGGAAAACGAGATCTGTACTCAGGACAGCGACATACCAAAGGCTATAAACGACCGTGATGACAACGGTATAACACTCAAGGAATTTGATCTTCCTGAAAAAATGCCGACAGCTTTTGTATGCAACTGTGACGAAACAGCGTTCAGACTTATTTCTATACTCAGAGCAAGAAATATCAATGTTCCTGAAGATGTGTCTGTAGTAGGATTCGATAACTTTATAGTATCAGATGTCTGTGATCCGCCTATAACGACAGTTGAAGTAAACATGAAAGCAATGGCCGAGGAAACAGTGGCTACTATGCTAAAAAAACTCGAAAACAAGAAATACCGTGCCGGAAGAAAGATCATTCTCGGTAAGACAGTTATAAAGGAATCCGTTAAGAAACTAAATTAATTGTATAAAAGCATCAAAAAGCTGTTTTTGTATTGAAAAAACGGTCGAAGTATGTTATAATAAACAAAGCAGGATTATATGTGTTTGTGATTACGGGATATTGAACTACAATCAGAAATGAGCTGAAGCAAATGATTTATATAACCGGGGATACACACGGCGAGCATGATATCACCAAGCTGCTTTCAGATGACCGGGGCGGACCTGACATGCCGGGAGAAAACGATTATCTCATAATCTGCGGTGATTTCGGTTTTCCTTTTCTTCCTACTGATTTTTCACCGGACCCGCCGGTGTCAGAACAGGCTAAAGTATCACGCTATGCATATGAATTCCGCAGCAGATGGTTTGCAAAGCGCAAATATACCATCCTCTGGGTGGACGGAAACCACGATAATCATCAGTTCTGGTATAACCAGCCGGTTTCCTACTGGCACGGAGGACTTGTAAACTATCATCCGCTTGCTCCGAACGTCATACATCTTAAACGCGGAGAATACTACGAAATAGACGGCCATACCTTCTGGACCATGGGAGGGGCCAAATCTCATGACAGGCTTATGCGAATACCTGATGTAAGCTGGTGGGAGTCCGAGATACCTGACTACTATGAAATGAGTCACGGCATGTCCGTGCTTGAAGAACATAACTACAAGGTGGACTACATCATCACCCATACGCTTCCGGCAGATCTTGAATATCCGGTGTGCAGGTGCTATTATTCACCTGAACCGACTGGTGTTTATCTTAACGAGATCTACAAAAGAACGGATTTCCGTTACTGGTTCTGCGGCCATTATCATGAGGATATAAACAGCGAAGCTTACAGAATACGAGTATTTTATAATGACATCGATGCACTTGGCAATTACTGATTGCCAGGTGCTTTTTATATCACTGATTTGTTAGTAAATCAGTGGGGGACCGGGGCGAAGCCCCGGCCCCCCATATGCAGGAGATCCGGCGAAGCCGGATCTCCTGCTATATATCGCAAAATTTGTGAACATAATACGATTATTTTTCCTTGACAGTGATTTTTTTATAAGCTATAATAAAAACTGAAATAATGTGTAATAGTTATCAGACAATTTGGCGTGTGCCCCCCCGCACACATTTACGAAGGAGGATTATTTTATGAAAAAACTGCATTCTCTGCTGACAGCATCTGCAGTGGCTCTTACAGCCGTGTATGCTTCGACTGCGAATCTGAAAACTGTCGATGTATACGCTCTCGACCAGGTCAACATCATGCCGATAGGCGACTCGATCACTTTCGGTCTTGGTGAAGACGGCGGTTACAGAAAATATCTTGACTATTCTCTCCGCCAGAAGGGCATTTCCTTTGACATGGTCGGACCGGAAGGTCAGAATTCCGCAAGCTTCAAGTATAACGGACAGAGTGTTAATTACGACA
>JBGUVZ010000360.1:0-7708 GCA_045220685.1 Oscillospiraceae bacterium
TCGCCGTCCTCACCCATGACAGTTTCGAAGATCCATTCATTATGCATACGTTCATATGGAGTTTCAGTAATATCAAGGAACTGCTGATTGTCGCAGTATTCACCGATGACCATTTTATCAAAAAGCATATCGTCTCTGAATGTCACATCTGTAGCATCAGTAAAATACGGGTCATCTTCAGAGAAGAATACCTTATTCAGACTGAAACTGTCAACTTTTCCGAGCAGCCCGATAAAATCGCTTTTCTGCAAATATGAAGAGTGAATGCTTATATCGTGAGTGAGCACCTTGTTTACATCCTCTGTATATTCTTCACCGCTGTAGAAGAGATCGGAGAAGTTCTCGATTTTTTTCTTGTTTTTCAGATCATAATTCAGGTTCTTATAAAACGAATAAGTTTCATGCTGATAACCGTGACTAAGCATATATCTGTTTTTCACTGCAGTAAAACAGATATTCATATAACCGTTTATAATCGTTACATCTGCCTGAACATCAGCATTTCCGACCTCGCTGTACACCTTTTCTATTTCACGGTTGATCTCACTCTGGAATTCCTCGTCCTTAAGGAAATCAATAAGATCTCGTCTGTTATCATAAACCGATGATAACCTTTTTTCAAACCCGGAATAACGACGGTCCGGTTCATAGTCTGCCGGCTTTTCCTTTCCTGTTCCAGTCTCATTGTACGGCAGATATGATTCCGGATACTCCATATCATTTACCGGAACATAGCCACTTTCGAGCACGCATCTCTGTCCTTCGTCAGATACAGCCCATTCTGCGAAACGGCGTGTGCTCTGCGGTGCCTTGTCGGTATAAACGATATAGGTGCTGCTGAGGAGCGGATATGTACCGTCCGCCATTGTCTCTCTTGTCGGCTTCACGCCATCAACTGCGATAAACTTCACGTCAGAAGAATTTTCATATATCTGTGCAGCATATGAATATACTGAATAGCCGATAGCATTTTCCGCATTGTCGTAAACTGCAAGTCCGTCCATAAGGCCGCCCATTGAAACGAGAACGTAATCCTTCGGAGGATCCATCAGATCATAGCCTTCCATAAATTCAGTCATATAGTTCTGGCTGCCTGAATCCTTGTTTCTCTGATACGGGATGATTTTTTCGTCGTTTCCTCCGACTTCCTTCCAGTTTGTTATCTTGCCCGAATAGATATCCCTTATCTGCTCCATGGTAAGTGATTCGACCGGATTGTTTCTGTTTACAACAAATACGAAACCTTCCTTTGCCACCGGTACAAATGTAAGCTCTCTTCCCGCTTCTTCGGCAGCCTTCTTCTGTTCCTCTGAAATCGGAACAGTGAAAATCATGTCATTTTCTCCGGAAAGAAGCATACTGAAAGATTCATGAGTCTTATGATGCTTTACGATCTTCTTCGCATCGTTGTAGTTAATGCCGAGCATCTTTGACTTGAATCCTGCTTCAAGCGGTATTGCAGATGTGGAACCATCCATCTTCGGCATTCTCTGATATGACCAGATAACTGATTCTCCGAGTATATCTTTTATAACAGCGATAAAATCAGCGCTGTTTATAACTCCGTCGCCGTTTGCATCTGCATAATCCAGCTGTTCATCAGCCACTGTTTCTTTTGCAAGGAAAAGCTGTTTATAGCGGATAATATCGAGCACATTGAGAGTTCCGTCAGCGTTGATGTCGCCGCGCATTCCCTTCTCTTCAAGTTCGGCTGTTATCTCTTCGGCAGTCCGTTCTTCTGCGAAATTATCATCGGCTGCAAAAGTTTTCAGTTCTCCTGCTAACATACAGTTAAATGCTAACACCGCCGAAAACGCTCCTGCAATAATACGTTTTGTTTTTTCAGATTTCTTCATAGTATCCTCTCCCCTGTTATTACTGTAATTTTTAATTTTTCATCCGGAAGATTTTCTCTTCATCTATACAGACCCGAAACATTCAAAAAGGTTACAGAGATTTTTTAATATTTTTTTCGTATTAAAAAAGACACCCTCACCCGTATATTTTTACGAACGAGAGTGTCGTCGGTTCACTTACAGTTAATGATATTTCTTTTTTATGATATACTTATCAACCATCTTATCAGGGGTGATTTTTTCTTCAACCATACTTGCATCCGGTGCTGAAGAATATAAATGCAGTATATCTCCATCAGCGTCATATCCACTGATATAATATTTATGGTTGTATTTTTCATAATCTTTTCCGAATATATCAGAGATCAGTACTTCTTCCTTTGTATCCAGATCAAAGTAATAATAACGTCGTTCAAGGTCAGTATATTCTCCGACAGAAACTGTTATCGCATTGACACTGCAGAATTCCCCCGCTGTATCAGGGTCGTCTACTCTTACTGTGTGGTCAGGGCTGAATATCTTATCAGAACATTCCGGGAACTCCTTTTTATACAGAGCACAGGCCTTTTCAAACATGGAATCGAATAATTTATTCTTTTCTTCAAGTTCACTCTTTGTACGGCTGCGTGTCCTGAAATCAAAATGCATTTTACCGTCTTCACCGTAGGAAAAATTTTTCATCCAGTCATAGCTGCCGCCTTCACTGAGTGTTACCGCCCCTGCGAATACTGCGTTTTCGTCAAAAAGCTCCCTGCCGCCGGAACCTTCGCTTATAACCATGTTTTGTGTCACATCGTAATCCACGGCATCATGAAAAGCGACGATTATAGTGTCGGCTGAATATGGTCCGGACTTCTTTAGTACGATGTGCTCAAAATCAAAATCAGTAATATCACCCGGCATACCGAGATAATCTGACGTAAGCCATTCCGGACAGTACGCGGCCAGATTTCTTCCGGCTGCTCTGTTAACAACTTTGGCAAATTCTTCGTCCTTATAGAAAAGGTCAGAAAACTTTTCAAGCTTCTTTCCGCTTTGCAGATCATAGTTAAATGTAAAGCAGTCGTCACATATATAAACCTTTTTATTATAGCCGCCGTTATAATGATTGTTCTTAATAAATGTTATGTTGATAAAACCGTTAAGCACCGTTACATTTCTTGACCATTCTCCCGGAAGAGTTTTCGACTGTCCGAACATTGTGCTCACTATATCCGCATTTATTTTTGATTCAAGATCCTTGTCCTTTAAGCATTCAATCACAGCTAAACTTTCCTGCAGTCCGTTTTTCCATGTGAACGGAATATGCTCCTTGTTCGACAGGATGTACTTTTCGCTTTTAAAATTCTGTTCAAAATCTGAAGACCTTTCCTTGCCCGTTCCCTTAGCTGAAGCTGCTGTTATATTATCAGCGGTCTCCGTATCATTCACTGGAATGTATCCGCCTGCGCGAACTACCTCCTGACCTTCGTCAGATACTGCCCACTTTATAAAATTCTTCGTACCCTGTGATGCACCTTCGGTATATAAAGCAGAAACAGTGCTTAAGAGCGGATAAGTTCCGTCGCTCACAGTTTCTTTCGACGGACTCACACCGTCAACAGCGATAAATTTTATATCAGACGAATCTGCATACACCTGCACTTCATCTGAATAAACAGAAAATCCTATAGCATTTTTAAGGTTTTCATAATCTGCAGTTACATTACTTTTATATTCCGAATCCCATACATAAAAGCGACGCACATCTTCGGTATCCCGCCCGTTCATAAACTCAGTCATATACTTCTGGCTGACGGAATTCTCGTTTCGCTGGAACGTGACAATCACTTCATCATTTCCGCCGACATCTTTCCAGTTTGTGATCTTTCCGGAGTAGATGTCTCTTAACTGATCAGCCGTAAGTGAATCCACCGGATTATTCTTATTTACAATGAAAACAAGACCTTCCTTTGCAACCGGAACGGAAACCAGCTTAACTCCTGCTTCATCAGCCGATTTCTGCTGTTCCTCCGTAACAGCAGTCGTGAAAACAATGTCGTTTTTGCCGGAAACAAGTCCGTTAAAAGCCTTTTCGGAATCATTTTCCGAAGCAATGAACTTTGACTGGTAAAAACTTAAGCCCAGCATGTTTGCAGTGAAACCTGCCTCGAGATTCGCATTAAGTGATGTTCCGTCCATCTTCGGCATGGTTTTGTATGACCAGATTTTTGACTTACCGAGAACATCATTCTTGACGACAGTGATATCCTTTCCGTCAACTGTTCCGTCTGCAGTAACATCATTTCTTTCCGAAGCAGTTATCGTTTCACCGGCTATGATATCCATCTTGTATCTCATAACATCGAAAACATTGACTGTTCCATCACCGTTTATATCACCGCGCTGTTCCTTTTCGGAAAGCTCATTTATAAATTCCGCTTTTTTTCTTTCCGATTCAGATACATTCTCTCCCTGCTCTTCCGCAAAAGCCGGGAATGCCATTCCGGCAGTTATAATAAGTGCTGTTAATGCAGCTGTGATTCTGTTCAAACTTTTCTTCTCCAATCCTGTTACCTCTTTTCCTTGTTATAATTCTGCTTTTCAGACAGGTTTGATACCCATATAAAACCTGTCATATGTTTATTTTGAATTATTAATAACATATATTATATCATGGCTAACCACTATAATCAATAAGCTGCAACAAAAATGCAATATCTGACCTTCTGAAAATCACAGCATACCAAAAATGCAGCACCTGCTCCGAAGAGCCAATGCTGCATTTGTTGTTTATTTAGTTTCCTTCGTCACTACACTACCTGTCAGCAAACAAGCGATCACTCCGATGCCTCACGTTGATTACCGACATATCATTCTTTTATCAGAATAAAGAGAATATAAACTTCGCGATGTTTGTAATCGCAGTTGAGATATCTTCAGCGATTTTCTGAGCAATTGGTTTTTCCTGTCTGTGTCCATGACTGTTTCTGTGATGTACATGATTGAATCCGAATCCGGAATGGCCATGGTGTTCTTCTGTAACTGTTTCTTCAGGCTGTTCAGTATCTTCGTTCTCAATGTTCTGAGGTTCTTCATTATCTGTTACGTTCTCAGAAACTTCATTCTGTGCTGAACTATTATCAGATGAAGATGGTGTCTCCTGATTTTCAGGTGATGTTCCCTGATTCTCAGATGATATTTCCTGATTTGAAGGCGATGTTCCCTGGTTTACAGATGATTCTCCCTGCTCCTGCGGTACTGTTTCCGCTGAAGCGCTGACTACTTTTACAAGTGCACCTCGGTATTCAGGATCCAGCTCCTTAACACTGGCCTTTCCGTCTTTTATGTCGACGCTGTTTGCCATTACGCCGCCGTTGATCATAAGTGCAAACGGAATATCGTAACTTCCAAGTTTCACATTGTCATTTACCTTAAGTTCAACAGTTGCAATTACCATATCTTCAGAGACATTCTTAATATCGCCGTAAACAAAAGAAACTGTTTCAGTATTCTCATCTGAAGTGAAATTTGACACTGTGGTGTTAAGGAACGACTCAGTATTTTCATTATTCAGATCGTCAGTATCGCCTGCTGTCACGCTTAATACAGTAAAGTCATCCTTATTAACTTTGAGATAACCGGCTAACGAACAGAATGCTTCCTTTATATCAGTTGCCCTGATCTTTAACTTTATCGTATCTCCTGCCTTGGCTTCATATATACCTGCATCAACAGCAAATGCGGCCGGACCGTCATTAAAATGAGTTGCTATTACCGACTGGCCTGCGTCTGAATATGTATATGTATTCGGTGTTTCCGGATCAGCAGCTATTTTTATCAGTGCACCGTGAAACTCAACGTCTAATCCATCAACACTGAAACCGTTTTCTGTGCTGACATGTGCTCCCAGTACACCCTCGCTGTCCATAATATCAAACGGTAATTCGTAATTTCCCGGATCAGCGCCATATTTTACTCTGAGTTCAATAGTCGCCAGCACTGAATCTTCCTCAATATTTTCATTGCAGTAATTAAAAGCAACCACTTCTGTATTCTCATCTGCAGCATATTTGCTCACTACTGTATTCTTATATATTTCAGAATGTTGATTGTCCGGATCGTCAGTATCGCCAGCCTTCACGCTTAATACAGTAAATGCATTAGTATTGACTTTAAGATAAGCAGCAAGTCCAGCGAATGATTTCTTTATATCAGTTGCAAGCACCTTTATTTTTACTGTATCGCCTGCCTTGGCTTCATAAACACCTGCATCAACTGTAAATGCTGCCGGGCCGTCAGTAATATTAGTTATCATTACCGGCTGGCCTGTCTCAGCATATGTATATTCAGCAGCTGTTTCCGGATTCTGTACTGATTCCTGTTCTTCGTATGATGATTCCTGATCATCAACCTCTTCGCTCTGCCCCTGATCTATAATTTCCTCTGAAGAACTGCCGACTTTTATAAGTGCACCGTGGAACTCAGGATCCAGCTCTTTTACGCTTAACTGTCCGTCTTCGCTGGCAATCTGAGTTGCCATTGAGCCGCCTTCTTTCATAAGTGCAAACGGCAGTTCATAGTATCCGTCTTTCGCATCTTCATTTACCTTAAGTACAACAGTTGCAAGCACCATTTCTTTATCTGTGTTATCTAAATCAGGATTGCTGTAAAACACGGAAATAGTTTCAGAATTATTACCTGATGCATATTTATAGGCTATAGTATTCAGATACGCATCTGAAGTATCAATGTCCGGATCGTCGATATCTCCTTCATTCACACCTAATACTGTGAAATAATCTGTATTTACTTTAAGATAAGCAACTACATTAGTAAATGATTCCTTTATGTCGCTTACTCTGATTTTTACCTTTACAGTATCTCCTGCATTGGCTTCATAAGTCCCTGCGTCCACAGTAAATGCTGTTGATTCATTTGTAAGATGAGTTGATGTTACCGGCTGTTCTGCGGCTGATACTTCACTGAAAGAAGCACTGCAGATCATTCCTTCTGCTGCTAAAGCAAAGGCTAAAACTGCTGTTAAAGATCTCTTCCATGTGTTCTTCATAATAAACACCCTTCCTTGATTTATTTTTTAAGTGATCTGATGAATTATCACTTACATTAATAGAGTCGTAACCATAATTCATAAGTGGACAGATTTATGAAAAATTTATTATGAAAAATAATATACTAATGTATCAAGATAACCGGTTCTTTCCCTTCCGAACATCATATAACCATTCGAAAAATCATTTTTACCATAAGTCAGATCTGCAATAGAAAACTTCTCAGCATAAGCTTCCGAAAATTTATTATATTCATCGCCGTACTCATAATCTCTGAGAGAATCAGCTTCAGAAACCGTTTCTCCGTCAAACGAATAACTGAACACACTTCCGACACCTTCAGTAAACCATTCAACACACAGCCTTCCGGTATTTTTGTCCTCGCAGAACTTACAGTTTTGTCCGACAGGAACAACCGTCAGTTCTTTAGCGCCATGATCTTTTATGGTATAAAATCTTAATTTCTGGTCATTAGTATTTTTTTCAGTTATGACTGCAAGTTCATTTACTCCGTCTTTGTTCATGTCAAATATTATATAAGTAATCGTATAATAAGGCGGTTTGACGTGTAAGTCATCGAGCACACGGGAATAAATTTCAATATACTCCGGCGAATCATTTTCTTCAGTTTTCGCTGCTTCTTCAGTAAAAAATGTTTCAGATACTTCTGTTTCGGAAGGACGCTGCTCTTCAGTATTCTCAGTCGCCTTATCTGCATCGTTCTTTTTCACATCTGTTTCTGCCGGATTATTTTCCGCACCCATTTCGTTTGTGGCCTCAGCAGTCACAGACTTTGGTTGT
>JBGUVZ010000361.1:0-8812 GCA_045220685.1 Oscillospiraceae bacterium
AACTTTAATAAAATTTTAACATGAAAGTACTTTGTATTCAACTGATTTTTATACAAAAATATGAAAAAAACACTGAAAAACTAAAAACCTAAATTTTTTTGATTTTTTACTTGTAAAAATCTCCGAAATATTATAGAATAGATATATGGGTGTGCTTTCGCCACCCATGCCACTTAATAAATATAAAACTTATATCGAAAGGAAGTTTAATAATGGCAGGTTTAAACAAGGTTACAGTAGATGATATCAGTGTTAAGGGCAAGAAGGTTCTCGTAAGAGTTGACTTCAACGTACCTCTCAAGGACGGCGTTATCACAAACGACAACAGAATCCAGGCTGCTCTTCCTACAATAAAGAAGCTTATCGCTGACGGCGGTAAGGTAGTTCTCTGTTCACACCTCGGCAAGCCGAAGAACGGTCCTGAAGACAAGTTCTCACTCAAGCCGGCTGCAGACAGACTCGCAGAACTCGTTGACACAAAGGTAGTATTCGCTAAGGACGACACAGTAGTTGGCGAAAACGCTAAGAAGGCAGTTGCTGAAATGAAGGAAGGCGAGATCGTAGTTCTCGAAAACACACGTTTCAGAGGCAACGACGAAACAAAGAACGGCGAAAACCTTTCTAAGGAACTCGCTGATCTCGTAGACAACCAGGTATTCGTAATGGACGCTTTCGGTTCAGCTCACCGTGCACACGCTTCAACAGCTGGTGTTACAAAGTTCGTTAAGGAAACAGCAGTTGGTTACCTCATGCAGAAGGAAATCCAGTACCTCGGTAATGCTGTTGAAGAACCAGTCAGACCATTCGTTGCTATCCTCGGCGGCGCTAAGGTTGCTGACAAGCTCAACGTTATCTCAAACCTCCTCGAAAAGTGCGATACACTTATCATCGGCGGCGGTATGGCATACACATTCATCAAGGCTCAGGGCGGTTCAGTAGGTCTCTCACTCGTTGACGACGAAAAGATTGACTACTGCAAGGAAATGATCGCTAAGGCTGAAAAGCTCGGCAAGAAGCTCCTCCTCCCTGTAGATACAACAACAGCAGCAGGTTTCCCTGACCCAATCGATGCTCCAATCGAAGTGTCAGTTGTTAAGTCAAGCGAAATCCCAGCTGACAGAGAAGGCCTTGACATCGGACCAGAAACACAGAAGCTCTACGCAGAAGCAGTTAAGACAGCTAAGACAGTTGTATGGAACGGACCTATGGGCGTTTTCGAAAACCCAACACTCGCAGCTGGTACAATCGCAGTAGCAAAGGCACTTGCTGAAACAGACGCAACAACAATCATCGGCGGCGGCGACTCAGCAGCAGCAGTTATGCAGCTCGGCTTCGGCGACAAGATGAGCCACATCTCAACAGGCGGCGGCGCATCCCTCGAATACCTCGAAGGCAAGGTACTCCCAGGCGTAGACGTAATCGCAGCTAAGTAATTCTGCATTCAATAATCAGAACCTAAAGGCGGGGTCTCTTCTCCGCCTTTTTGAATGCATAAATGCGTCCAAGCGAAGCGAAGGCGCTGCGAAGGTGCAGGGCGACCGCAAAGCCCTGCAATAAAAAAGATCCTTTACAAAAGTGTCCTATTAACACATGTAAAAAGACCTTAACAATAATAATTCAAAGGAGTAAAATACAATGAACAAGTCATTAAGAAAAGCAATAATCGCCGGCAACTGGAAAATGAACAAAACAAGACCAGAAGCAAAGGAATTACTCGAAGCAATCAAACCCCTCGTAGCAAACGCTGACGGCAAGATCGAAGTAATCGCTTGCGTACCATTCACAAACCTCGAAACAGCTATCAACACAACAGCTGGTTCAAACGTTAAGATCGGTGCTGAAAACGTACACTTCGAAAAGAGCGGTGCATTCACAGGCGAAATCTCAGCAGACATGCTCACAGAACTCGGTGTTGAATACGTTGTAATCGGCCACTCAGAAAGAAGACAGTACTTCGGCGAAACAGACGAAACAGTAAACAAGAGAACACTCGCTGCTCTCGAAGCTGGCCTCAAGCCAATCGTTTGCGTTGGTGAAACACTCGAACAGAGAGAACTGGGCATCACAGAAGAAGTTATCGCTACACAGATCAAGATCGGTCTCAAGGGCACATGCGAAAAGTGCATCAAGAACGTAGTAATCGCTTACGAACCAGTATGGGCTATCGGTACAGGCAAGACAGCTACACCAGAACAGGCTGAAGAAGTTTGCGCATTCATCCGTGGTGAACTCGCTAAGATGTTCGACCAGGCTACAGCTGATGCAGTTACAATCCAGTACGGCGGTTCAATGAACGCTGCAAACTGCAAGGAACTCCTCGCTAAGCCAAACATCGACGGCGGTCTCATCGGCGGCGCTTCACTCAAGGCTAACGACTTCAACACAATCGTTCAGGCTGCAGTAGAAGGCTAATCTAATAATTATATAGGTAATTATTCAGCAGTTTAACTCTCATTACCCCCTCCCTCCGGGAGGGGGCAGGGGGTGGGGTTAAACTGCTATTTTAAAATTAAATTTCGAAAGGAACTGATAGGCGTGGCAAAGAAACCAGTCGCACTTATTATAATGGACGGCTATGGCTACAACCCGGATACATACGGCAACGCTATAGCAGCAGCTAATAAACCAAACCTCGACAAGTACTTCAAGGGACCAAACACAATAATCGGCGCAAGCGGACTTGACGTTGGTCTCCCTGACGGCCAGATGGGTAACTCAGAAGTAGGTCACACAAACATCGGTGCAGGCCGTATCGTTTACCAGATGCTCGTTAAGATCTCAAAGTCTATCAAGGACGGCGACTTCTTCGAAAACAAGGCTCTTAAGGCTGCAGTAGAAAACTGCAGGAAGAACGGCACAGCACTCCACCTCATGGGACTTCTTTCACCAGGCGGCGTACACAGCCATTCAGAACATCTCTACGGCCTTCTTGAAATGGCTAAGAGAAACGGCCTTGAAAAGGTATACGTTCACACATTCCTCGACGGACGTGACGTACCTCCTTCATCAGCCGCAGAATTCATGGAAGAAGCAGTAGCTGAAATAAAGAAGATCGGTGTAGGCTCAATCGCTACAGTTGCAGGCCGTTTCTACGCTATGGACCGTGACAATGCATGGGACAGAGTTGAAAAGGCTTACAATGCAATGGTAAAGGGTGAAGGCAATAAGGCTTCAGATCCTGTACAGGCTGTTAAGGATTCATATGCAGCAGGTGTAACAGACGAATTCGTAGTACCAGTTGTAACTGATCCAAACGGAATGGTTAAGGAAAACGACAGCGTTATCTTCTTCAACTTCCGTCCTGACCGTGCAAGACAGATCACAAGAGCATTCGTTGATCCTGAGTTCACAGGTTTCGAAAGAAAGTACTTCCCGGTACACTTCGTATGCATGGCACAGTACGACGCAGCAATGCCGAACGTATCAGTAGCATTCCCGCCTGAAGAACTCAAGATGACATTCGGCGAATACCTTGCAAAGCTCGGCAAGACACAGCTCCGTATCGCTGAAACACAGAAGTATGCACACGTTACATTCTTCTTCAACGGCGGTGAGGAAAAGCAGTTCGAAGGCGAAGACAGAATCCTCATCAAGTCACCTGACGTTGAGACATTCGATATGAAGCCTGAAATGAGCGCTTACGAAGTAACTGATGCAGTTGTTGATGCTATCAACGCTGACAAGTACGACGTTATCATCCTCAACTACGCTAACTGCGACATGGTAGGTCACACAGGCGTATTCGATGCAGCTAAGGCAGCAGTAGAAGCTGTTGACACATGCGTAGGCAGAATGGTTGAAGCTATTCTTGCAAAGGGTGGTATCGCACTTCTCACAGCTGACCACGGTAATGCTGACAAGATGTTTGAAGCTGACGGCAGCCCGTTCACAGCTCATACAACAAACCCTGTTCCTTTCGTAGTAGTAGGTAAGGACTGCAAGCTCCGCGAAGGCGGCGTTCTCGCAGACATCGCTCCTACAATGCTCGAGCTCCTCGAAGTTGAGCAGCCGGCAGAAATGACAGGCAAGTCACTCATCGTAAAGTAATTTATAATTATTTCTATAAAAAAGCACATATCACAATACGGTGATATGTGCTTTTTTAGTTGAAAAATAACAATAAACAAGTACAAATGCATTCTAAAAACTTATGTGTTATTAAATATATAGAAAAAGAAGCTACAATTTAATCTGATATGCACAAAAAAATAAATGAATTACTATGACCATTAACAAAGTTTTCAAATATACTTTACTTTGGGCGAAAAAAATATTATAATATTAACAGCGATAGGACAGTGCTGTATGCTTTTATAGTGTGCGGGACTGTTTTATTTAGACCGGATTCATCTGTTGTAGTCTGTCTGACAGACCTGGTTCTGCAGATGAAACGGTATCAGGTATTTTTTTTGAAGCCTGGTTTTTTAAAAAAACAGGCAAGAAATTAGGAGGAAAATCAAATGTCAAGTAAAAATCTTAAGAGATGTTTAGCTGCTGTTTCTGCAGTTGCTATGCTTGCTGGCGTTGTTGCATTCCCGGTAAGCGACATTGACGTTGTATCTGCTGGACAGGTACTCGGCGAAACTGACTTCACTTACAAGGCTCTTCCATGGCACACATGTGAATCAAGCCCGGCTAAGCAGGACTTCGAACTTACAAGTGACGGTACATTCCACGTAACAGTACTTAAGGCACAGGGTGCTGACAAGGAAAAGTGGGATCTTCAGGTAAGACACAGAAACCTTAACTTCACGGCTGGCCACACATACACAGTATCATTCAAGGCTAAGGGCAAGAGAGCCGGCATGGAACTCTGCTCAAAGATTTCTAACATCAAGGGCGACGAAGAATACTGCGTATGTTTCGGTGACAAGTTAGAAATGGGCCAGGGCCCAGCTATGGGCGGTCAGTGGGGCAAGGCTCTCAAGCTTACAACTGACTGGCAGGAAGTAACTGGTACTTTCACACCAACTAAGGACCTCGAAGCTTGTGAATGGGCTTTCCACTATGCAAAGGGTACTCAGTACGAAGGTAACGCAGAAGACGGCGATGAAATCTGGTTCGACGACATGTCAATCGTTGATGAGACAGGTTCTGACAACGACGCTGATCCAAACAACCACTACGGTGCTATCAGCCGTGACTTCAGCGGACTTAAAAATAACTACATCTCAGTAAACCAGGTTGGTTACTTCCCTAACCGTCAGAAGATCGCAGTTCTTGGCGATAACAGCGGTGATATCATGCACGATGCCTCAAGCATCAAGCTTTCAGGCGCAGTTGACTTCGAAGTAATCGACGCAAAGAGCGGTTCATCTGTATTCAAGGGCACATCAACAGCTCCTGAAAAGGATAAGGATTCAGCTGATAACGTATGCAAGCTCGACTTCTCAGAAGTTACAACACCAGGTACTTACTACATCAAGGCTGGCGAATACAGATCATTCGAGTTCAAGATCGGTGATGACATCTACTCAGAATCTGATCACAGACTCCTTACAAATGCAATGAACTACTTCTATCAGAACCGTTCAGGTATTGATATTGAAGCAAGCTATATCACATCAGGCGATAAGTCAACACTCGCTCATAAGGGTGGTCATAAGACAGATACAGCTTCAGTTCAGAAGATCTGGAAGAACGAATATGCTTCAGAAACAGAAGCAACAAGCACATACGCATCATCAAAGATCACTGCTAACGGCGGTTGGTACGATGCCGGTGACCACGGTAAGTACGTTGTTAACGGCGGTATCTCAATCTGGACACTCCAGAACATGTACGAAAGAGCAGTTCTCGTTGACGGAAGCAGCAAGTTCGATGATGGTTCAGGTACAGTAGTAGTTCCTGAATCAGGCAACAAGGTTCCTGACGTACTCGATGAAGCAGCAGTTGAACTCGACTGGATCGCTGAAATGAAGGTTGCTGACGACGAACCTACATGGGGCAAGAAGGCTGCTGGTCTCTACTACCACAAGCTCCACGACCACAAGTGGACAGGTCTTGCTACAAAGCCTTGGGACTATGAAAAGGAATGGAAGACAGTACGTATAGTTAAGCCTCCAACGTTTGCAGCTACACTTAACTACGCTGCTTGTGCTGCTCAGGCTGCACGTCTCTGGAAGGAATTTGATTCAGCTAAGGCTGAAAAATACCTTGCAACAGCTATCGACGCATACAAGGCATACAAGGCTGCTTACTATGAAGCTGATCTTACAGAAACAACACATCCTGACCTTGACTGCCCATGCCCGAAGGAAGAACTTAACGAAGAATCACTCTACGCACCAATGTGGCATGCAAAGGGCGGCGGTCCTTACGGTGATAACTACGTTCTCGACGATGCTTACTGGGCAGCTTGCGAACTCTTCGTTTCTGCATCACAGTTAGGCGACGATTATGCTTCAGAAGCTCTTAAGGAACTCGAAAGCTACAAGAACGCTTACCAGGTAACAACAAAGATCACTGGCGGTGAAAACAAGGGTGGTTCCCTCACAACATTCAACTGGGGCAACACAGCTTCAGCTGGTTCACTTTCACTCGCTCTTCATAAGGATCTCCTTTCAGATGCTAACGCTAAGACAGTTGAAGATTCTATCCTCAAGGCTGCAGGCGACTACATCGATACAGAAAAGTCACAGGGTTATGGTCTCCCATACGCATTCGTTGGTGACCCATACAACGACCCTAACAACCTCAACCCTAAGATCATGATCGACGGTTATGAATGGGGTTCAAACTCAATGGTTATCAACAATGCTATCGTTTTAGCATATGCTTATGACCTTACAGGTGAAGGCAAGTACGTTGACGGTGTAACATCTGCAATGGACTACCTCCTTGGTACAAACCCACTTTCATTCTCATACGTTTCAGGTTATGGTTCATACTGCCTCCACAACCCACACCACAGATACTGGTCACATGAACTTGATAAGGAACTCCCATCAGCTCCTGACGGTGTTCTTTCAGGTGGTCCTAACGCAGGTCTCCAGGATCCATACGTAAGAGCTCTCGGCTTCGTTCCTGGTAAGGAAGGCAACCCATCACAGAGATGCTACGTTGACTCAATCGAAGCTTGGTCAACAAACGAAGTTACAATCAACTGGAACTCACCACTTGCATGGATTGCTTCATTCCTTGAAGATAACGGTAATGCTGACGGTAACGGCGAGCCAAAGACAACTAAGACACCTGAAGCTACAAAGACACCTGATGCTACAAAGACACCTGATGCAACTAAGACACCAGATGCTACAAAGACACCAGATGCTACAAAGACTCCTGATACAACTAAGACTCCTGAACCAACAGATTCTACAAAGCCAACAGCAACTCCTGACGGCAAGCTTCTTCTTGGTGACGTTGACCTTAGCGGTACTATCGACGTAACTGACCTTTCAACACTTTCACTCAGCCTCGTTGATAAGAAGGAACTCAAGGGTGACTCATTCAAGAACGCTGACGTTACAAAGGATGGTAAGGTAGACCTTACAGACCTTGCAACACTCAGACAGTACCTCTCAAAGAAGATCACAAAGTTCTGATTTTCTTAAGACGGAACAAAACTGAATAGTTAATAAATTCCGCTCTTCGTCTTTCAAAGACGGAGAGCGGTTTTTAATTTTTATTGACATAGCAGACCCGCAAACTGCATTAACTATGATAAGATTATAACTGAAATCAGTGAAAAACACATGTTAAGTTAAGAGGCTTTTATGACAGTAAAGGAAAAACTAAAAGAACTTTTTGAGAAACACAAAGGAGAATACTTATCGGGAGAGAGCATAGCGGCCGACCTTGGCTGTACAAGAGGTGCAGTGTGGAAGGCAGTGCGTTCACTTACCGAAGACGGCTACAGAATAAGTGCGGTAACCAACAGGGGATACCGGCTCGATGAGGAAAACGATGTAATAAGCGTGGAAGGTATAAGAGAATATCTTAAAAGTGATGCCGTAAAGAAGCTCGTCGTTCTTAAGACTGTCGATTCGACAAATCTCTATCTGAAAAAGCTTGCTTCAGATGGAGCAGAAGAGGGTACGTTTGTGGTATCCGGTGAACAGACGGCAGGACGAGGCAGACTGGGAAGAACATTCTTTTCACCTTCTGACAGCGGAATATATATGAGTATTCTGCTTAAGCCTGATATGGGGGCTGAAAGCGCAATACGCATAACCACAGCAGCTGCAGTTGCTGTAGCGGAAACTGTGGAAAATATAACAGGGAAGAAAACATCCGTAAAATGGGTGAATGACATATATGCAGACGGAAGAAAGATATGCGGGATCCTGACAGAGGCATCCTTCAATGTTGAATTCGGCTGCTTCGACTATGCGGTACTGGGAATAGGCATCAACGTCTACGAACCGGACGGCGGATTTCCGGAAGACATTAAAGACCGCGCCGGTGCGATTCTGGATGAACGTGTCGCTGATATTAGAAACAGGATAATCGCCGGTATCGCAGACTCCTTTATGGGTTACTATAATGACATCGGAAACAGAAGCTATTTTGAAAGTTATGAAAAGCGTCTGATGTGGAAAGATGAGGCAATCGATATTATTTCACCGGCAGGAACGAAAAAGGCCGTGCTTCGCGGGATCGATGATGAGTGCAGACTCATAGTGGAATATCCGGACGGAACAGAAGGAATAGTATCCAGCGGTGAGATAAGTATAAGAAGAAAGTAACGAAGCTTTCCTTATGAGGCAGAGATAGTATTTATTTCTTTTCCGGAAAAGCCGGAAATATGGTTCGATTTAAAAATTTAAGGGGGCAAACAGAGTGAAGAGAAACAAAAGAATAATCGCAG
>JBGUVZ010000362.1:0-10251 GCA_045220685.1 Oscillospiraceae bacterium
CTCATTAATTACTCCTTTTCTATTAAGTTAGCGGTTGCTAACTGGCGTACATTAAATTAGTTAGCTTTCGCTAACTGTATTTAGTATAGCATATAAAGCGTGGCTTGTCAAGTACTAGTTTCCTATTCTTTCTGTCGGCTTTCCTCAAAAGAGACAACTCTGCCGTTTTTTATGCGAAGAGTACAGTCACAGCACTCTTCCACGAACTCAGGATCATGGGTAGAAACAAGAACTGTACCGCCGGCTTCCGCAAGTCCGTGCAATAGTTCGCCCACCTTTTCCATGTGAGCATAATCAAGTCCTGAAGTTGGTTCATCAAACAGAAGAAGTTCTGCACCGGCTGCTATCGCCGAAGCTATAGCTACGCGCTGTTTCTGTCCACCGGAAAGTGCCATAGGATGGGTATCCTTGAATTCCAGAAGACCGAGACTGTCGAGTATCTCATGGCATCTTTCTGGATTTTTATCTTTCATAGAAAGCAGTACTTCCTTTTCTACGCTGTCAGTGAACAGCTGATGATTAACGTCCTGCATTACCATATATGAAAAGCCTATACGCTTCTTTTTTCTGTATTCCTTTGAGTCAGAAACTATAACACCATTACAGTCCTTTTCCAGTCCGCACAGGCATCTTAGAAAAGTTGATTTACCTGTTCCGTTACTGCCTATAACTGCTGTAACTTTTCCTTTAGGAACGCTGAGTTCAGGAATGCAAAGGTTCAGTGAATCTCCGTCAGCTGCTGAAAATTCTTTTTTTCTCAGTATATATGGCTTGCGGTTATAGGAAAAATAAAAATCTTTCAGCATAATACCGTCCGGTATCTGTATTTTCTTCTCACTACGATTCTGTTTATCAGAAAGCAGCGCAAGATAATGCTCATTGATACTTACAGGGCGAAGCTTAAGCTCCTTCGTCTCTGCACCTGTAAGTTCAGAAAATTCTTTTCCCTGCCATTCATGAGTTATCGCACCTTTATCCATACAGATCACACGGTCAGTAAGATCCTTAAGATACCATAGTCTGTGTTCTGAAATAACGATGGTCTTACCCTGGCTCTTCCACTCTCTGACAATATCATGAAGCATTTTCATTGAATCCATATCAAGATTTGAGGAAGGTTCATCCAGAAGTATTATCTCCGGCAGAAGCGCCGCTACTGATGCACAGGCTATCCTCTGCTTTTCTCCGCCTGATAATTCAAAAAGGCTTCTGTCCAGGAGTTTATCAAGATCCATCTGACCTACGATTTCTTCCTTACGCGAACGTATCTCCTCAGGTGAAAGTCCGATATTCTCAGGACCGAAAACTATCTCTCCGTCGGTATCTACTGAAAAGAACTGGCTTCTGGGATTCTGAAATACAGTTCCTACAACGCCAGCCAGTTCATAAAGCTGAGTTTTGGATATATCAAGTCCGTTTACAGTCACTTCACCTGTCATAGTACCCTGATAATAATGAGGGATAAGTCCGTTGATAAGACGAATAACGGAAGTCTTTCCCGAACCGGATGCACCGCACAAAAGAAGTGTTTCTCCCATTTTTATCGAAAGAGAAACACCGTCAAGAGTATTACCCGCAGCGCCTTTATATCTGTGTGTAACATTTTTTATTTCAATTATAGTATCTGTCATTTCATATATTTAAAAACCACAAAAAATACAAGTGCTGCAGTAAACAGCAGGATCAGCAGATAATCTGCTCCTCCCATTTTAAGCTCCTGTACGCTGGTTCTTTTCACCTTTCCTCCGAGGCCTCTGGTAACAGCGGCTGCGGATAATTCATCCCCGATATTTACACAGGAAAACAGCAGAGGTATCATACGATATTCCACCACATCTGTGACATTTCCTCCTCCGAACATGATCCCGCGCATTTTCATAGCATCCCTGATAGAAGAATATTCTTCTTTGATTGTCGGGAAAAAGCGCATTACAACTGCAAGAGAAATTGTTATGCCGTCAGGAACATGCATTTTCTGCATTGCAGATACAAACTCGCCTATTTTTGTAGTTCTTACAACATACCAGGCTGTTATAACCGCCGGCATAAACTGCACAATAATACTGCAGTAGCCTACAAGAAATGCTGACAGAAATCCCTTAGAATTTTCTGAAAGAAACTTAAAAGATATGAGAAGCGCAGCGGAATAAAGGACAATAAACCGTAATGCTGCTGCATAGTGTTTTTCTGCAATAAGCAGAAGTATCGGTATCATAGTCATGGTGATTCTGACTGCCCACAGAAGCGGGGTTGTCGCACTCATCATCACGACTGCCGATACTATAAAGATCATGAAAAGCTTGGTTCTCGGATCGAGTTTTAATGCCATCACACGATTCCCGCTTTCTCGAAATGCTTCTTTACGACAGCCTTGCCGATGAACGCTCCGATTATGCCGAATATGAAACAGAGAATAAGTAATACTGCAATTGTTTTTGAGTTGATTGCACGGAAAAGGTTATCGCAGTACTCAGTTGAATAGCCGCCGTCCACAAGATTCTTTCTGTAGGAATCTGCAGTTACGATAACTGGAAAATAGTTGGCACAGATCCAAAGGCAGAAAACGCCGTGGCTTAATGCAGTCTTCTTAAAACTCTTGTATCCGCCTGATTTTGCTATCAGGTCTGCTATAACTCCGGCTGCAATGATAAGCGGTGCACCGAGATAGCCCATGCCTGTTACGAACATTATGATTGCAAGCAGCACTGACATTATACTTAACATTCCGAACTTCTCGATTTTTGTATAAAACAGCATCATAGGAATAGAACCGACTATCGGTATCATTATAACATATGACGCTACTATGTACGGATGTATAAAACCGAGAATTCCGCAGGCGAATTCTACAACGAACAGCAGCGCTGTAAAAATACCTATTGTAATAAAATCCTTTGCCTGAAGTTTGTTATTATCCATATTGATCTCTCCCGAAATATAGTTTCCCTTAAGTTACGGCAAACAGGTGTAATTACTGTGATAAGCCTTATGCCGATATCAGGGTTTAGTTAGTTTTAGCGAACTCACGTTTAATATTATAGCACAACGAAATTCCAATTTCAATATTTTTTTATTTAAAAAAATTTTCTGTAAACAGTGTTCACTCATCTTGACACGAGATCATAAACGTGATATTATAATATCCGTGAGTGAACAGTGTTTACTGAAAGGAGATCAGTTTATGCCGAAAGATAAAACAGAAATGCATGAAAAGATCATAAAAGCTGCGACAGACGAATTTCTTGAATACGGCTTTGAAAACGCTTCTATGCGAAGAATAGCCTCGGAGGTAGGTCTTACAGTCGGCGCCCTGTACAGACATTTCTCCAACAAGGAGGATATGTTTGCAGCTCTGGTAGGTCCGGCAGTAGATGAACTTATGACGAGATACCATGATTTCTACGAAAGCGGCTTTGAAGTCATGAAATGCGGAGATATAAACAAACTCTGGAACGACAGCGAAAGCGAAACAAAATGGCTCATGAGCTTGATCTATGATCATTTCACAGAATTCAGACTTATAATCTGCTGCTCGCAGGGTACGAAATATGAAAGCTTCGTTCATAACATGACTTTACTGGAGGAACGTTCCACTCTTGACTATTTCGAGAAAATGAAGCAGTACGGAATGAATGTAAAAAAGGTATCAGAAAAAGAATTTCACATGCTTATTACAGCCAATGTTTCGGCCCTCTTCGAAGCGGTGATACATAATTTCACCAGAGAAGAAGCCATGCACTATGCTGAAACGCTGGACGAATTCTTTTCGGCAGGATGGAAGAAAATACTCGGAGTCTGACTCCGTTTATTTTTTTGATATAAGGTTAGCCTATGCTAATTATATGAAAGGTGAGATACTATGTCAGAAACAAAAAAGAAACGAAGCACACTCGGCTGGGTCGCACAGTTTGCCGGGCAGAAAAAGCCGAATTATATCCTTAGTGTGATATTTGCTTTCGGCAAGGTTGTAAGCGGTATTATCCCCTATATCTATATGGCAGATATAGTCGATAAACTGCTGGCACTACACGAAATCGGAGAAAAACCTGCATTAAACGACTTCAGCAAAGATATGCTGATGATGGCTCTATTCTGGATAATCTGCAGAGTGCTTCACAGCATTTCGACTACACTTTCCCACGCGGCAACGTTTGAGGTTCTCGCAAACATCAGACGTGATCTTACAGTCAAGCTTTCAAAGATACCGCTCGGTTCTGTTCTTTCACAGTCAAGCGGAACATACAAGAACGTGATCTGCGAACGAGTTGACTCTATTGAAACAACTCTGGCTCATATCGTACCGGAAGTACTCTCAAACGCATTTGTACCAGTGGCACTGATCATCTACATGCTTAATATCAATGTAAAGCTTACTCTTATTTCGCTTGTATGCGTTCCTGTCGGAATGCTGTTTTTCATGCTAATGATGTCAGGCAGTACTGAAAGCTACAACAATACAATCGTCAAAACAAAAAAACTCAATGACACCGCTGTTGAATATATAAACGGTATTGAAGTCATCAAGGCTTTCGGTAAATCAAAGACAAGCTACGAAAAATTCGTTATCGCTGCAAAAGAAGGTGCTGACTGCTTTATTGAATGGATGCGCCGCTGCAATCTGTGGCAGAATATTTCACTTCTTATTATGCCGTACTTTTTGCTGGGGCTTCTCCCCTTCGGAGCTAAAGCATATATGAACGGCACCGTATCAGGAAGCGACTTACTTATGCTCATAATTCTTTCTCTCGGTCTTGTTTCGCCGTTCATGACTATTGCATCGTACTGGGACGGCATTGCCAAGATGGGAACGGTCATCGGCGAGGCAGTTGAAATTCTTGAAAGAGATGAGCTTGTGCGTCCGGATCATATGGGTGAAGTTCCGATCGGTACTGATATTGAACTAAACGATGTTCACTTCGGATACAGCGACAAGGAGATCCTCCACGGAATAAACCTGAAGATAGGACAGAATACGGTAAATGCCCTTGTAGGACCTTCAGGTTCCGGTAAATCTACAATAGCAAAACTTATCGCATCTTTCTGGGATGTAAACAGCGGAAGCATAACCATCGGCGGTACCGATATCAGAAAGATCCCGCTCGAAGAGTACAACAAATACATTTCCTATGTTTCACAGGACAATTATCTTTTCGATGAAACAATAATGGATAATATCCGTATGGGCAATCCTGATGCTACTGATGAAGACGTTATTAACGCTGCAAAATCATGCGGCTGCCATGACTTTATTATGAAGCTTGAAAACGGATACGATACAGTTGTCGGCGGTGCAGGCGGTCATCTTTCCGGTGGTGAAAGACAGCGTATTTCCATTGCAAGAGCAATGCTCAAAAATGCTCCTGTTGTCATCCTTGACGAAGCAACAGCTTACACCGATCCGGAAAATGAAGCACTGGTACAGACATCAGTTGCAAAACTCGTACAAGGAAAAACACTTCTTGTCATTGCTCACAGGCTTTCGACCATAGCCACCGCTGACCAGATAATTGTTGTTAAGGACGGAAAAATAGAAGCAACAGGCACCCAGAAAGAACTTCTTGAAAAGAGCGATCTGTACAGACAGATGTGGGATGCTCATATTTCCGTAAAGGAGGATGCATAATGTTTGGCACACTGAAAAAGTTTTTTGATTTCTGTAATGAACGTGACAGAAAAAAGTTATATACCGCCATCGGTCTTGGTGTTGTGAAAGCTATGTTTGCAGCACTCAGAATAACCGCTATAGCCGTTGTTATTTCCGGTATTCTTGAAAAGAATATGTCGGAGAAAAATATTTACGGTGCTATAGGAATACTTGCCGCATCAGTACTTGGACAGCTGCTTATCAATCTGAAAGCTACGATGCTGCAGACAGAAGCCGGATACGACTGCTGTGCCGAAAAGCGAATTGAAATCGCTGAACATCTGAGATATCTTCCAATGGGATATTTCAACGCCAACAGCCTCGGACATATTACAAGTGTTACCACGAATACTATGGAAGCACTTTCAGACGTAGCCACAAGAGTTGTAATGCTCACCACACAGGGGATACTGACAACTTTCGTAATCACAGCTTTTATTTACGTTTTCGACTGGCGTATAGGTCTCATCCTCACTGCGGGAATAGCAATTTACTCTGTTATAAATTCAGCAATGCAGAAAAAGACACGTAAAGGTGCCCCGCTTCAGCAGAAAGCCACAAGGGACTTAGTAGCTGCGGTTATTGAATTTATCCAGGGAATCGCGGAAGTCAAGAACTACAATCTCGTTGAAAGCCGTGCAAAAAAACTTGAGAAAGCTATTAAAGACAAACAGTACGGAGACACACATCTTGAATTTGATGTTATTCCGTACATCGGCCTTCAGGAAATAGTTACAAAAATTACAGGCGTTATTATGTGTGCAGCTTCAGTATATTTCTATATAGACGGAACAATGAGCCTGCTTTACTGCATAATGATGATGGTAAGTTCTTTCATGGTATATGAAAGCCTTGACGTTATGGCCGGTTTCTCTGCTCTCATCAGAAGTGTAAGCATATGTGTAGATCAGGGAAATGAAATTCTTTCAATTCCGGAAATGGATATTGACGGTGAAGATATAGAACCTGAAAACTGTGATATAGTACTTGAAAACATATCTTTCGCCTACGACAACAGAAAGATAATCGATGATATATCTCTTCGCATTCCTGAGAAAACGACCACTGCTATCGTAGGTCCTTCCGGCGGCGGTAAAACCACTATCACCAATCTTATCGCCCGTTTCTGGGATGTAAACAGCGGAAAAGTCACCCTTGGCGGCAGAGATGTACGCGAATACAGCTTCGACAGCCTTATGAAGAATTTCAGTTTCGTGTTCCAGAGAGTTTATCTTTTTGAAGACACCATAGCAAACAACATTCGTTTCGGTGATCCGGATGCGAGCATGGAAAAAGTCATGGAAGCTGCAAAGAAAGCAAGATGCCATGACTTTATAATGAGCCTGCCGGAGGGCTATGACACAGTAATCGGTGAAGGCGGCGCAAGTCTTTCAGGTGGTGAAAAGCAGAGAATTTCCATTGCCAGAGCAATTATGAAAGACTCCCCTGTTATCATACTCGATGAAGCCACAGCCAACGTAGACCCGGAAAACGAGGCTGAGCTTACAAAAGCCATCGAGGAACTCACAAAGGAAAAGACGATCATCATGATCGCACACAGGCTAAAGACTGTACGCAATGCCGATCAGATTGTCGTTATCGACGGAGGAAAGATAGCAGAGCAGGGCAAACACGAAGAACTTATGAAACACAACGGTATTTACAGAACATTCGTTGAAGACAGAAAGAAAGCAGTAAGCTGGAAACTGTAAGTTTCATATATTTCCGTACAAACTGCATGCTTATTTAAGATTACTCCATACCTCACTAAAATATACCCAATACGAAAACAGCCTCTGAATAAACGTAATTAAAACGTTTTTCAGAGGCTATTTTCAATATTATTGTAAGCTATTTTGCTTCCCGCTCTGATTTATGAATAAACCGTCGTTATCCAGATATATCAGCGGACCTTTAGAATTTTATAGAAAACCACACCAGTCCCCAGCAGCAAAACTCCAAGTACGGTTAAGGTAACTGTAACGGCAGATGAAACTCCTGCCTGAGGTAGATACAGTCCACCGATAAGAAGAAAAATACTGAGGATCATCATTATCATACCTGTCATTCGGCACGTATTTCTGCTCATGCTAATACCTCCTCCGTTCTATGTTCCATTTCACTCTGTAGTTCCACCATACGGGCGTAAAGTCCGTCTTTCTTCATAAGATCAGTGTGGGTACCGCATTCTGCGATCCTTCCGTCGTCCATAACGAGTATATTATCAGCGTTACGAATGGTATTCAGTCTGTGGGCAATGACAATAACTGTCTTGTCTCTGCAAAGTTCTGAAATTGCTTCCTTTATGTAACGCTCGTTGTCTGCATCAATACTTGCAGTTGCTTCATCAAGTATGATCACAGGAGCATCTTTGAGAATACAGCGTGCTATGGAGATACGCTGTGCTTCACCGCCGGACAGGCTTGAACCGCCCTCTCCTATTATCGTATCGAATCCATACGGCATGTTCATGATCAGATCATAGCATCTTGCTTTTTTCGCTGCTTCGATCACTTCTTCGAGTGTCGCATCAGCTTTACCCATTGCTATATTATTGAATACAGTATCTTCAAACAGATAAACCTTCTGGAAGACCATGCTTATATGGCTCATCAGACTTTCCAGCGGCATATTTCTTATGTCAGTTCCGCGGAAAAGAATTCTTCCGCTGTTCACATCCCAGAAACGGGAAATAAGATTTGCAACAGTTGTTTTACCGCTGCCCGATTTACCTGCAAGAGCAGTTATCTTTCCGCTGTCAGCACCAAATGATATATCATGAAGCACTTCCTTGTTATCGTATGAGAAGGAGACCTTATCAAATACTATCTCGTGATCATATGTTTCCGCCGGCTCGGATGTTCCGTCATCCGCCAGTGGCTTTTCAGCAAATACTGATTCTATTCTGTCAAGTGCTATATCCATTATCGCAAGACGGGTATTAAGCGCAAACATATTCTTAAGCGGAGTAAAAATATTCATAAGGAACAGAAGAACGCCAATAAATCCGGCCTTATCAAGTCTGCCGTTCTGCATAAGATATATCGATGCAGCAAGCACTGACGCTGTTCCGGCTGCATACAGTATTCCCAGTTTTCTTTCCCAGGGAGCATATTCCCTTTCGAATTTTAAATTGGATTCACGGCTGTCCGCAAAACTCTTTCTTAGTCTGTCAGAACTTTCTCCTGTAACTCCGAAAATCTTTGAAACTGCCATTCCTTCAGCGTATTCTATGACAGCACTGCTTAAGTCCTCGACAGACTGCTGACGAGCTTTTGAATTGCGAAGCGAACTTGTTTCCATAGGTTTCGCCAGTAAAAGCGCTATGCACACTGCTGCAGCTGCTGCTATTCCAAGTAACGGATCAAGTACAAACAGGAAAACAGTTACTACAAGCTGCGAAAAGAATGAGCTGACTACCTCCGCTAAAATGCTCATGCTGTTTTCTTCAACGAACACCATGTCCTCGGAAAGAATTGAGCTGATCTTTCCCATGTTGTCTGCCGTGAAATAGCCCATAGGCAGTTTTCTGAGATGTGCGGCGAATTCAATACGTTTATCCGCAAACACCTTGTATCCTGACGCTGACTGCAGTCTGTCCGATATATTCTGGAATACAGTGCAAAGCGCCATAAAACCTGTAAGCACACCTGCCATGATACAGCAGGTCTTTACAGTTGCTCTGCCTTCAGTGAGTTCTCTTATCAGAAACACCGCCGCCATTACCGGAGCGTTCTGCGAAAAGGATTTTAAAAAAGAAAAAATGTATGCGATACGTATACGAGAGGCATTTTTCCTGTCACAGAACTTTAAGATCCTATGCATCATTCGCAGCATTTGTTCACACTTCCTTTCAGCGACCAGTTTTCGCTTATACTGCCGGAACTGCAGAGCTTACGATACTGTTCACAGTTTTCGAAAAGTTCATTATGTGTACCCGCAGCAGCTATTTGTCCTTTATCAAGAACGATTATTTTGTCTGCCTTTGCAATTGAGCTCATCTTATGAGCGATAACAATAACAGTTTTGTTTCGTGTTATTTCATCAACTGCCGCATTCATCTTCTTTTCATTTTCCGGATCGATAAATGCTGTGGCTTCATCAAGTACGATAACCGGTGCATCTTTAAGCAGCACTCTTGCAAAGGCAATTCTCTGCTTCTGACCGCCGGAAAGTTTGTTTCCGGATGCTCCGGCCAGTGTATCATAACCGTTTTCAAGTTCTTTTATAAAATCATCGCATCCGGCTTTTCTTGCTGCCGCTTTTACTTCTTCATCAGTCGCATCCGGCTTTCCGACACGAATATTTTCCATTATGCTTTTGTTATAAAGGAACAGTTCCTGTGAGACATATGCTATTTCATTACCCAGAGTTTCTAGCGGCATACTGTCGATCCTCTGTCCGCCGATACTGATAGTACCGGAAGCAGCATCGTAGTAATGTGCGATAAGCCTTGCAACTGTACTCTTACCACTGCCCGATTCACCGACGATTGCAGTCATTTCGCCTTCTTTTGCTGTAAAGGAAATGCCTTTTAAAACTTCATCGCCTTTGTAAGCAAAACGGACGTTGTCTAATCTGACAGTATGATCAGTTCCGTTAAATTC
>JBGUVZ010000363.1:0-3009 GCA_045220685.1 Oscillospiraceae bacterium
TTCTCTTCATAAAACTGTTCGGAAGTTCGAACAAAGCATAGGCAAAGCCGATAAGCGTACCTGTCAGCACGTTGTAAGGTATGGTATTATCGTAATTTCTGTAAAAATAATTGTGTTCGGCGGCAAATGTACCGGGTCTGCTTATAAGTCCCCATATGACAGTGAAAACAATTCCGAAAACTATCATTCCGACGAAGCCCTTGAAGGTTTTGTTTTCGCCAAAGATCCTTCGTCCGTCTGTGAAGTTTTTTCCAAAGTCCACCGGCTTTTTAAGAAAGTCGCAGACACTTATCTTGCACCAGACCATATTCAGAATTCCTGCCAGAATAACAGGAAGTAAAGTTATATACATTTCCGCTAATTTTATCATTTTTTATCTATCCTTAATACTGCAAATTCATATTTAATTATATCACAGTAAAGTGCGAAATTCAATATTTTTTAAACTTAAATTCTAATAATTTTAGTGAACTATGGTCAAATATTATCTATTTATTTTACACCTGGTTCTAGTGAGAGTTATTCTTAAATCAGCATAAGAAAAACGGACCTGCACTTTTTACAGATCCGTTTCAGGATAAGCATTATTTCGTTTTTATAAGCACCGAAAATCTGCCGTCCTTTAAGTCAATATTCATTTTGAATTTATGAGCCTTTACTATATTTGAAACTATAGCAAGGCCTACCCCGCTTCCCTTCCGTCCTGAACGGTCGCTTGTTCCGCGGCCAAACGGTTCGCTGAGTTTGTTAATATCCGTCTCTATCTTTCCGCTAAAATCATTGGTAACAGAAAAACTTTTCGGTTCGAAGTTTATATCTATTTTTCCGTAATCATCCGTATATTTGATCGCATTGGTAATAAGGTTTTCCAGAAGCTGATTCATCATTCGTGGGTCTGCCTTTATTACAGAATCACCGTTTATCGTTATCGTAATACCACGTTCAGCCGCAGGAACTTCGTACATTTTACATATTCCTTCTGCCATCGGACGAAGCTCAAATTTCTTAAATCCAGGTTTTTGGCAGTCATTTTCGGATCTTGAAAGTTCCAGTGCATCGTTTATTATCTTCTCAGCATATTTCGAGTTTTCAATAATGGCATCTTCATAGAATTCACGCTTTTCCGGATCAACATTCTCCTTAAGGTTTTCAGCGCAGCCTGACATTATTGTAAGCGGAGTCTTAAGGTCGTGGGACAGGCTGTTTATCACTGATCTTCTGTACTCATCCTTAAAATCAATCTTCTCCTTCCGGAAAGTAAGAACGAGCGAAGCAGATAAGGCTGAAAAAAAAAGAACCAGATCAACCGGAAAAATATATTTGAAAAAGTACATGTAGTAATTTACTTTCATTACTGTATAAATAATTACATTCTTTCCGTTAACATTTCTGTATGAACCCGTATAATTCGTCATACCGAAAAGATTGCCTTCTTCTGTGTTCGCAACTTTTGATAGTGTATTTATGCCTTCAAGTTTTCTGCTTATTTCTTCTTTATATTTTTCAGAATCTGCCAGATATGAACTCAGTGTTTTGTTATCAGGCAGAGTCATTTCGTTGCAGGCTATGATTTCTTTGGTTATGCAGTCAAGTACAAGTGCTGTTTTTTCTAATCCTGAATGACCGTAGTCATATCCCGGATACCAAAGTGTAAATGCCAGATCGTAGTCACCGTCATATTCAAGCTGTTCCGCAAGATTACTGTGGGCTATGCCGTCATTTGATCTGAAATACGGTATCTTGAATTTCAGAAAAGCACCGTAAACAGTACAGTGAGTGATAAAAGCAACAAGAAACGGAATGATAAGACTTTTAAATAGTTTCTTTCCGAAACGCTCTTTCTTATATCGTCCTTCCATATTTGTTCTCCTTAATCCGTGATTTTATATCCTTTTCCTATGACAGTTTTTATCTGTCTGCCGGATGTACCCAGAGCTTTTCTTAATTTTCTTATATGATTGTCAACGATACGGTCATTTCCAAAGAAATCTCTTCCCCACACAACGTCCAGCATCATATCCCGGCTGATAAGATTGTCCTTATTCTTTATCAGATAACGAAGAATCTCGAATTCCTTTAACGCCAGTGTTACCTCTTCCCCGTCTGCATATGCCTGATGTGACAGCAGATCCAGCCTGATCGTGCCGCAGGTAAGTTCGTTCTTCACAACATTGCCGGATGCTCTTTTCAGAAGTGCATTGCTCTTGGCGAAAAGTTCTGCCATGGAAAACGGCTTGGTAACATAATCGTCGCAGCCGATATCGTAGCCGAAAAGCTTGTCTTCTTCTCTTGTTCTCGCAGTAATGAAAACTACAGGGACGCTGCTTTTCTCCCTGAGTGTTCTGCACACTGAAAATCCGTCAATATCCGGCAGCATCACATCAAGCAGGATAAGGTCGTAGGTATTTTCGTTTATCATCTCCACAGCAGTTATCCCGTCCACTGCTCTGGAGATCTTCATCTGACCTTCGCTTTTCGAAACAAAATAATCCTCCGTCATCTGCCCGATAACCGGATCGTCTTCAACTATAAGAACTCTGTGCACCATCTTTTCACCTCCTGTGATACTTATGGTATCACTGCGATGTATCCTTTATATCTCCTGTTTGTTACAAAGATACGATATTTCGTTTTCTATAAACAGCACGCCGAAGGCATTCCGCTTTCTTGGAGACGCCTTCGGCGTAAATTCATAAAAGGGGCTTGCCAGCCCCTTAAACCACAGCTGCCAGAGGCAGCTTATTTTTTATCGTGCTTCTTTAACCAGTCAAGAATGATCCCGCAATACTCATATTTCTGTCCATATTTATTAAAGCCGGAGTATTTGTTGATATATTTCCTGATAAGAGAATTAATATCTCCGCTTGCTTTTATTTTCTGAAGTTCACAGACAAAATCTTTCTTCGCTCTTTTTCTGTTTTCAGGTAATCCGACCTCGGCACAATTAAGATTCAGGACGTTATCGAGATCATTATTTATGACCGCATCTTCAGAATAAATAGTTCCATC
>JBGUVZ010000364.1:0-3361 GCA_045220685.1 Oscillospiraceae bacterium
CAGCAGTTTATTATAATCTGACTACATATATGCCGGACTCAGTTGATATAGCGATTGAAAGAACAATGAAAATTTCAACAATTCCGGAATGGCCGCCGGTTAATGTGTGGTATTTCCCGGAAAAACGTTATACAATTGGTGTGAGTGAAGTATCTGACAGCAGCGGCACGTTTAAGATTTATGATATTGAAAAGACTGTTGCAGATATAGTTTATTATCGCAATAAAGTAGGAATAGAAGAAACAAAAGAAATACTCAGAAATTATCTTTATGGAGAATCGAGAAATCTGAATAAGCTTCATCGATATGCCACTGAACTTGGTTGCAGTAAAATTCTTAGTACGTATCTGGAGGTGCTTGTGTGAGTAGTGTTGCTTCTGTTAAAGACAGACTGAAAAATAAAAGCAGGGAAACGGGGAAAAGTATGCAGGAAATGCTTACATCATATGGCCTCGAAAGAACAATATATCGTATTTCTTTGTCAAGATACAAACAAAACTTTACTTTGAAGGGCGGCATTTTTCTGTATGCTCTTTTCAATGGTAATTATTCAAGAGCTACAACAGACATCGATTTACACGCAGAAATGATCAGCAATGATGTTAGTGTTATGAAAGAAGTATTTTCAGAGATCTTTTCAATAGGAACAGATGATCCGCTGATGTTTGACCTGACTACGCTTACGGTTACTTCTATTACTGAATTTAAAGAGTATCATGGAGTTAATATTTCGATAGTAGCATATTTAGACCGAACTAGAATATTAGTATCAATAGATATTGGATTTGGAGATGTGATCTATCCTGGGAGAGTAGAGATGAGATTCCCAGTAGTTCTAAGTGAAGAATCACCAATGATTTTTGCATATTCTGTGTTTTCTTCAGTTGCTGAAAAATTCGAGGCACTTGTGTCTCTTGGATATGATAATTCAAGATTCAAAGATTATTATGATATTTATGTGCTAGCATCTACTAGAGACTTTAACGGGTTAGAATTGCAGGAAGCTGTTAAGGAAACGTTTGAATACAGAAAAACATCTTTTAGTGAAATAGCAGCCTTTGAGAAAGATTTTGCTGAGGATTCAATGCGACTAATCACAGAATTCCGGTTTTTTAGGTATGCAAAATTTCTTCAATAGTTAACGGAACTCCTAATTCAAAAAATAACTCTTTTTGCCTTTTTAGGCAATTTGAAATAGTCCACATATTCATTCGCTTGCTGGCTTTAACCATCCTTGCTTCCAGAAGACAATCCTGTAGACTTTTTCCCTTGATTTCGTTTGTGGCTTTCTCCATTTCACTGTAAATCAATGCACACACAAGCATTATGAAAGCGAGACCTTGTGTTTTACTGTAATCATCAAGATGAATTGAATGATATCCAGCTTGATTTTTAAGGTAATTGTAAAAGGTTTCTATACACCAACGCTTTTTATAAAGTTCAAAGATTTCCTGAGGCTTATTGTCTTCCAGACTTGTCTGGAGCACTGTTACTCCCATAAAATCTTTATTCTTTTCATATCCTTCCTGTGTATATGATTTATCACCACGTTCTATATGACGAACGTAATTTGTCTGTTCAACAGCTGCTTCGTTCACATCTCTGAATGTCAGTACACGATGACCGTTAATCAGTTCTTCTTTATATTCAATAACAGTTGCTTTTTTTCCTTTCTGATAAATGAATCTTTCATTCAGATTAAGATCACTTACAGCCTTTTTACACGATACAAGATGGCTCGAAAGCGGGATGATATACGCATTACCGTTATTGCTGAACAATTTAATGTTATCATCTGAGTAAAATCCTCTGTCAACAATGAACAGCATATTTTTCAGTTCTACTTCTTTAAGGAAGTCTTTAACGCTTACCTTGTCGTTAGACGCACCTTCATATATCCTTGAAATCAAAGGAGTTTTAGCATTTATGTCGTATGCCATCAGAAGATTTATCTGAGGCTCTCCTAACTTTCTGAATTTGTATCCTTTTTCGGAAAGATCATTGCAATCTGAATTATTTGCAATAACATGACCGTCTATGGCAATCTGTTTTGAACTAAGCTCAATGAGCTTTTCTTCCATTTTTAGGATGTTGTTTTGGCGACGTCCGAGTGATTCATACAGTTTTGCTATCGAATCGTTTCCAAGTTTTAGAGATGGAAAAACAAGTGAAAGAATACTCATCTCATAAACGGTGTTTATATTCTTGATGTATGTAAAACCATTTATAAAATGGATAACTGAAATTACATATATCATGGCAGCATCCTGAGGGTTAAAAAACTCTTTCAGAATAGAATATACATTTTTTGAGTTAACAAGCGTTATTGCATATTCGCCATAGTCGAGAGTGCTGATTTCATCGGAACAGATGAGATTTTTATTAGGAATGAAACCGATATCTTCTTTTATGTATCCAATCAGTTTTCCCATTTTGGTATGTCGCTTACCATCTTCACCTTTAACGGTTTTATACTCATAGACGTAATATTTACCTGAAATTAGTTTGACCATAGTACCTTTTGGCTTAAAATTTCTCACACTTTCAGGAACAGAATATTTACCCATTTTTTCACGCTTCTTTCATACCTATTTGCATACCTAAATTATAGCATAAAATCGTGAAAAAGTCAAGGCTGTTTTAACATTTTCAGCGTCTCTGAATCATCGAAATTTCGTGAGTTAAGAGCAATTACTTACAAAGTTGAAATGTCAGATAATGGTACGTTCATACCTAAAAAACCGGAATGTTGTGACTAATCAGATGGAAAGCATTTGTGAAAAAGAAAAAGGCACTTATAGATATTTCACTTGCAGATACAATTTCAATTATTGAAAAATTTCTTTTACCAATTGCAGAGGCTATAACTCAGAATGTGAAGTTTGAAAAGAACTGGAATCATGAAGAGAAAGCATGGATAAAAGAAGGATGATTCAATAAGATTCTGCAATATTAGATAACTGCAGAAATTTGTTTAAATATTATATGTTTAAAATGTTAATGGATCAAATAATTGTTGCCATTACTTGAATTACAAATAGCACGCCGAAGGCGTACAGATAAAAGGAGGATGCGGAGCCGTGGCTCCGCATCAATTAAAAATACATCCCTTATATCACAGCAACCTTACAAAACTGTAATGTACCGTAATAATAAACGAACGACCACATCTTCTGAAAGGTGTATAATAAGATCATGGAAAGGGGAACACCCCGAAAAACAAACATGAAATTATAAACATCGAAAGGAAGTAATCAGTATGAAAAAGTCACAGAGAATCAGAAATGCAATATTCAAGATGGGATACGCTATCACAGTAGTTTCAGTATTAGTAAGATACATCTCAGAAATCGTAAGCCCG
>JBGUVZ010000365.1:0-14521 GCA_045220685.1 Oscillospiraceae bacterium
TTTTTATAATGATGTTAAACGAATCCGTTCCGCGATCACATCCGGATCGGTTTTTTATGTGTCTGATATCAGGAAGTTCTGCAAACGTCAGAATCCCGGAACATAAAACTCTCTGAAAAAATACTATTGACATCAGATTGACCTGATGATATAATAATTAATATTGAAAAAGCAAAAACAACCTATACTTCATAAATGCAATGATCGGGAGAAGTAGCACGGAAAGTTCGGTCACAGTGAGCACGGGACAGTGGAAACCGTACACATAGAGTCTGTGTGAATAACACCCGGGAGCAGCAAACTGAAAATCCTTAACGGATCAGTAGGGGCGACGTTATCTGCACGTTACGCAGACAGAGTGACCGTGATCTTTCACGGTAATTCAGGTGGTACCGCGGAACTTATTCTCCCGTCCTGTCTTTATGCAGGACGGGAGTTATTTTTTTGAAAGGATAATTATTATGAAACACACCGACATCAAAGAAATTCTGAACAACGGCGAATACATCGGCAAAAAGGTTACAGTATGCGGCTGGGTACGTACAGCAAGAGATTCAAAGAACGTAGCATTCATTGAACTCAATGACGGTACATCACTCAAGCATCTCCAGATCGTTATAGACAAGGCTTCAGGCATGGAATATGATCCGAATGCTCTCAGACTCGGAACATCACTCAAGGTAACAGGTACTGCAGTTGAAGCACGTCAGGCTGCTGCCGAGATCAATGCAGAATCCATCGAGATCCTCGGCGAATGCCCTCTTGAATATCCTCTTCAGAAGAAGAGACACACACTTGAATTCCTTCGTACAATGCCGCACCTCAGAGGCCGTACAAATACTTTCAACGCAGTTTTAAGAGTACGTTCCGTACTTGCTGAATCAATCCACAAGTATTTCCAGGACAGAAACTACGTTTACGTAAACACACCGCTCATCACAGGCAGTGACTGCGAAGGCGCCGGTGAAATGTTCCAGGTAACAACAATCGGTTACTCTGACAAATACAAGAACAGCGACGAATACTATGCCGACGACTTCTTTGGCAAGCGCGCAGGTCTCAGCGTTTCAGGCCAGCTCGAAGGCGAAATGGCAGCTATGGCTCTCGGAAAGATCTACACATTCGGACCAAGCTTCCGCGCTGAAAACTCAAACACACCAAAGCACCTCGCTGAATTCTGGCACGTTGAACCGGAAGTAGCATTTGCTGAACTTCCTGACGTTATCGCAATGGCAGAAGATATGCTCAAGCACGTTATCAGAAATCTCCTTGACACTTGTCCTGATGAAATGCAGTTCTTCGATGATCACTTCGAAAAGGGCATCATCGCAAGACTTGAAGACCTCATTTCACATGACTTCGGCGTTGTTTCATACACAGAAGCTATAAAGCTCCTTGAAGAATCAGGCGAAGATTTCGTTTACCCTGTATCATGGGGATGTGACCTCCAGACAGAACACGAAAGATACATCGCAGAAAAGGTATTCAAGAAGGCTGTATTCGTAACTGACTACCCGAAGGAGATCAAGTCATTCTACATGAAGCAGAATCCTGACGGCAAGACAGTTGCTGCAGTTGACCTCCTCGTTCCTGGTGTAGGCGAGATCATCGGCGGAAGTGAAAGAGAAGCAGATTACAGCAAACTCGTTGCTGCAATGAACGAAAGAAACATGAACCTTGACCTCTACAGCGACTACCTCGACCTCAGAAAATTCGGTTCAGTTCCTCACGGCGGTTTCGGTCTTGGATTTGAACGTCTTATCATGTACGTAACAGGTATGGCAAACATCCGTGACGTAACACTCTACCCAAGAACTGTAGGAAGCATCAGATAATCATGGTTCACTGATTTATCCATAAATCAGTGCGGGAACCGGGGCAAAGTCCCGCAATCCCCCACTCCCATTGTTATCCTTGACATCAGAATAGTACAGTGCTATAATATACACGTAAATAATTGCTGAACAAAGACGTTCAGACTGCATGATACGTGCAGTCTGCGTCTTTTTTTGTTAGAAAGGAATGTTTAATATGTCAAAATCTCTCTACTTACCGGAAGGTTACAAGGCTTCCCTCTCACTCAGAGAAACACAGCATGCCATCAAATACATCAAAGATGTCTTCCAGCAGGCTCTTTCATTTGCCGTAACACTTGACCGTGTTTCTGCTCCTCTTATCGTTACAACTGAAAGCGGTATCAACGATGACCTTAACGGTGTTGAAAGAAAAGTCGGATTTGACATCAAAGAAATAAACGGAACAGATGCTGAAGTAGTACAGTCTCTTGCAAAGTGGAAGAGAATGGCTCTTTACCGTTACGGCTACAAGCCGGGCGAAGGCATCTACACAGACATGAACGCTATCAGACGTGACGACGATACAGATAACACACATTCGATCTTCGTTGACCAGTGGGACTGGGAAAAGGTAATCACAAGAGAAGAACGCACTGTTGAATATCTCAAGGAAACAGTTAAGGCTATCGTTAAGGCCGTTGCTTACACCAAGAGAAAAGTAAGTCTCAGATATCCGCAGTTAAGCTCTGTAATTTGTGACACACCTTTCTTCATCACTACACAGGAACTTGAAAACATGTATCCTGACAAGACAGCCAAGGAACGTGAACGTCTTATCACAAATGAACACGGTACAGTATTCATCATGCAGATTGGCGGCAAGCTCGCTAGCGGTGAAAAGCACGACGGCAGAGCTCCTGACTACGATGACTGGGCACTCAACGGCGATATTCTCGTATGGGATGAAGTTCTCGATAACGCACTTGAGATCTCATCAATGGGTATCCGTGTAGATGAGACATCACTCAAGAAACAGCTTGCAGAATGCGGTGCTGAAGAAAGAATGAAGTTCCCTTACCACAAGATGATAGCAGACGGAACACTTCCGCTCACTATCGGCGGCGGTATCGGTCAGTCAAGACTTTGTATGCTTCTCCTCGAAAAGGCTCACATAGGTGAAGTACAGTCATCTATCTGGCCTGAAGAAATGACAAAGAAGTGCGCTGACCACGGTATAGTTCTTCTCTGATAAACTAAAAACTTATCATAGAACATATCTGCGCAGCTCATCTTTCAGCAAAAATAAAATCTGTCCCACTCCTCCGGAATATAATATCCGGAGGAGTTTTTGTTTAGTTTCAACAATAAAGCCCATCATCTTCTATTATCCATTGACTTTTTTGCATTAAAGTAGTAAAATATTATAGTGAACGCTTTTTCGTTCACCTTACAATGATTTTCGAAAGGAAATGGAATAATGCCAATTACACAGTTACTTGAAAACAATGCAGCAAAGTTCAGTGACAAAACTGCACTTGTTGAAATAAATCCTGAAGTTACAGAAATGAGACGCGTGACCTGGAAGGAATACGAACTCATCGAACAGAGCAGCGCAGAAACATACCGCCGCGAGATCACATGGAGTGTTTTCAACGAAAAGGCTAACAGATGTGCAAACCTTCTCATGAGCCGCGGCATCAAGAAGGGCGACAAGGTAGGCATACTTCTTATGAACGGCCTTGAATGGCTCCCTATCTACTTCGGTATCCTCAAAACTGGTGCTCTTGCAGTTCCTCTCAACTACAGATATACATCTTCCGAGATCAAGTACTGTCTCGATCTTGCTGATACAAACGCTATCATCTTCGGACCTGAATTCATCGGACGTATGGAAGAGATCGTCGAAGATATTCCGAAGGTAAAGCTTATCTTCTACGTAGGCGACAACTGTCCTACATTTGCTGAAAACTATCTTCACCTTGCAGCAAACCACTCAAGTACTGCTCCTGATGTTGAGCTCACTGATGAAGATGACGCTGCTATCTACTTCTCATCAGGTACAACAGGTTTCCCTAAAGCTATTCTTCACAACCATGAAAGCCTTATGCACTCAGCACGCGTTGAGCAGAAGCACCACGGCCAGACTGAGGACGACGTTTTCCTCTGCATCCCGCCGCTTTACCACACAGGTGCCAAGATGCACTGGTTCGGAAGCCTTATTTCCGGTTCAAAGGCTGTTCTCCTCAAGGGTGTTAAGCCTAAGACAATTATGAAGGCTGTTTCAGAAGAAAAATGTACAATAGTATGGCTGCTGGTTCCGTGGGCACAGGATATTCTTGATGCCATCGACCGCGGCGAGATAAACTTAAGTGAATACGAAACATCTCAGTGGAGACTTATGCACATCGGCGCACAGCCTGTTCCTCCGAGCCTTATCAAGCGCTGGAAGTCTGTATTCCCTAACCACGAGTACGATACAAACTACGGACTTTCAGAATCCATCGGTCCTGGCTGCGTTCACCTCGGCGTTGAAAACATCCACAAGGTTGGTGCTATCGGCGTTCCGGGCTACGGCTGGGAAGTTCGCATAGTTGATGAAAACAGAAACACTGTAAAGAAGGGCGAAGTTGGCGAACTCGCTGTCAAAGGGCCTGGTGTTATGAAGTGCTACTACAAGAACCCTGAAGCAACTGCTGAAGTTCTTGGTGACGGCTGGCTCTTCACAGGTGATATGGCGCAGGAAGACGAAGACGGATTCATCTACCTCGTTGACAGAAAGAAGGACGTTATCATCAGCGGCGGTGAAAACATCTACCCTGTTCAGATTGAAGACTTCCTCCGTTCAAATTCAAAGATCAAGGACGTTGCTGTTATCGGTCTTCCAGACCACAGACTTGGTGAAATCACAGCTGCAATAATTGAGATCAAGCCTGATATGGAATGTTCCGAAGCTGAGATTGAAGAATTCTGCAAGGCTCTTCCAAGATACAAGAGACCTCACAAGATCATCTTCGCTGATGTTCCGAGAAATCCAACCGGCAAGATCGAAAAGCCGAAGCTTCGTAAGATTTACTGCGGCGAAAGCTTAGTAGCAGCGCAGATAAAAGGATAAATAAAAATACCGTACAGCTGATATTGGCTGTACGGTATTTTGTTGTCTTTAACTTTGTTGCAGATTTTTTTAAGTCAGACTCATATTTCCTTTAAATCCCGAAAAATGTTTTTACAGTGCAAATAAATGTATTAACCCAAAATTATGTATCGTTATTTAGTTTCAGATACGTTATAATTTTACAGTACGAAGTTTTTTTATAAGCTGCTCTGATTGCTCAGAGCAGCTTAAGTTATATATAGCTTTTAGAAATTATTCGCTAACATATGGAAGTAATGCAACGTGTCTTGCTCTCTTGATAGCCTTTGTGAGTTCACGCTGGTGGAATGCGCAAGTACCTGTTACACGTCTTGGAAGAATCTTAGCTCTTTCAGTCATGCACTTTCTGAGCTTTGCAACATCCTTGTAGTCGATAACTTCAACTCTGTCTACGCAGAATGAGCAAACCTTTTTACGAGGTCTCTTTGCATTACGAGGACTTCTTTCTCTGTCCTTTTCCTTTTCCATGATTAACCCTCCTCAACACTTAATTTTAAACCTGAACGAAAAAATCGATTAAAAAGGAACGTCACCGTCACTCAGGATCTCTTCAAATTCACCTAAGTCACCGATCTGAACTGATTCATCCGGAGCTGGCTTTGCGGCCGGAGCTGCCTGGTATGAAGGCTGCTGGAAATTACCTGACGGAGCACTCTGTGAAGCAGCTTTTGATTCACCGAATGAAACCTTGTCGGCCTGAACTTCCATAGCGTAGTGCTTAACTCCGTTAGCGTCTGTGTAATCAGCGTTACGAAGTGAACCTTCAACTATGATCATCTTGCCCTTGGAGAAATACTTGCTGACAAACTCAGCGGACTGTCTCCATGCTACGATCGAAATGAAATCAGCCTGTCTTTCGCCGTTGTTTGACTGAAAGCCTCTGTCAACTGCGATTCTGAAACGGCATACGGAAATGTTACTAGGAGTCTGTCTCAGTTCTGGATCTGCAACCAGTCTTCCCATGAGAATTACCTTATTAAACATAGTTCCTCCTTAAATTGCTTACTTAGCAACTGCAACAGTTACTAAAGAACGAAGTACGTTTTCGTTGATGTTAAGTCTTCTTTCGATTTCTACAGGGAAATCCGGTGTAGATTCGAAGTTGTAAAGAACATAATAACCTTCTGTTTCGTCTTCGATTTCGTAAGCGAGCTTACGCTTGCCCCATTCATCAACTGAATCGAGAGTAGCGTGTCTTTCGATTGTACCCTTGTACTTTTCTACGAGTTCCTTAATTCCGTCTTCGCCAAGCTTTGTGTTGAAGATAACCATTAACTCATACTTTTCTTTGAGCTTTGCCATTTAAATGCACCTCCTTCTGGATTTCGCCCACAACATGGTGTGAGCAAGGATAACAGTATTATTTTATCATATTACTTTAGTAATGTCAAGAGTTTTTTTAAATTCACTGTGACAGCAGCATAAGCACCAGCATGATAAGTGCAACAATAAGAAATTCCACCAGCATCATGGTAAGAATGCCCATAATGCTTATTCCGCCGCACTGACCTGCTAGCTGCTTGTATTTCAGATGCGTCGGTGAGACCTTGCGCAGTCTTTTGAGTGTATCGAGAGTGTGCTGGAAATAAAGCTCATTTGCGAAAAGTCCGAAGCACACCTTAAGCGCAATATCCACTGCCTTTGTTATGTTGACCACAGTAGTGCTGAATGCATGGGCAGCTGCGTACTGTGACAGTGCATGAAATGCAAATCCTGCAGATCCGCTGTCAGCCAGCCAGTCCATAAGGAACGGTATCATGATAATGTTTCTGAAAAGCAGGATCAGAAGACCCGCACCGTACATTTTTCTGGCAGCACAATAATATTCAGGAAACAGAAAGGCTGAGAAATTCACTGACATCTTTACTGTCGATTCCTTCAGTCTTCTGAAAGCGATCATGTAATAAAATCTGTTAAAGCGGACGTAGTCAGCCATGTCACCGATGGTAACACCAGAATCTTCATCCATGACTTCCTGAGGATCCATACCGTAGTATTTTTCGGCAAGATCAACCTTTGTAAATGTGACCTTCTCGTCAGAAAAATCTATCTTTTCGCAGTCACGTTCCTTAAGAGGCGTTCCGCAGTTGATGCAGTTTTCAGCATCCTGAGGATTCAGTACCGAACACTCAGGACAGATGGTCTTTATGTAGTCGGTAGTTTTTTTCTTCTGAACTGATTCAGCCATCCAGCTTCCGCCGGCCTCATGAAGAGCGTGGTTTATACATTCGCCCTTTTCCTTGTAACAGCTTCTGTGATAAGGTGTTCCGCATACAGGACACACCACTATATCATCTTTATCCCCGAATTTCTGCCCGCAGGCTAAACATTCTTCCCCGGTATATGAAATCATATCAAAAATCCCTCTTGTTATACCTTCTCAAGTGTTCCGTGTGAAAGTGACTTTAAGTATTCGTTGATGAATCCGTCAAGGTCACCGTCCATTACTCCGTCTACGTTACCTGTTTCATATCCTGTTCTGTGATCCTTGACAAGAGTGTAAGGCATGAAAACGTATGAACGTATCTGTGCGCCCCATGTGATCTCCTTCTGTACACCCTTGATATCGGATATCTTGTCGAGATGTTCACGTTCCTTGATCTCGATAAGTTTCGAGCGGAGCATCTTCATACAGTAGTCCTTGTTCTGGAACTGGCTTCGCTGTGTCTGGCATGAAACAACGATACCTGTCGGCAGATGGATGAGACGTACAGCTGATGATGTCTTGTTGATATGCTGACCGCCGGCACCGCTTGAACGGAAAACTTCCATCTTGATGTCTTCAGGTCTTATGTCAACTTCGATCGTGTCGTCGATTTCAGGCATTATTTCGATAGCCGCAAATGATGTATGTCTTCTGCCGGCTGCATCGAATGGTGATACACGGACAAGTCTGTGTACGCCTGATTCTGACTTGAGGAATCCGTAGGCATTTGTTCCTTCAACAAGTATTGAAGCACTCTTCATACCTGCTTCATCACCGTCAAGATAATCAAGAAGCTCTACCTTGAAACCGTGTCTGTCAGCCCACTTGTTGTACATTCTGTAGAGCATTTCAGCCCAGTCCTGAGCCTCGGTTCCGCCTGAACCAGCATGGAAAGTGATGATAGCATTTGAGCTGTCGTATTCACCTGTCATAAGTGTTGCAAGCTTTTCTTCTTCAAGAAGTCTTTTGAACTCTTCTGATTCAGCTTCTATCTCGTCATTTGAACTGTCGTCGCCTTCCTCGATGCAGAGTTCGATCATTGTGATGAGATCTTCGAGCATCGCTGAAAGCTTTCCGAATTTTTCTATTTTACCCTCGAGACCTTTTACAGTCTGCATTGTTTTCTGTGATTTTTCAACGTCATCCCAGAATCCCGGCTGTTCAACCATCATCTGGAGCTCTGCAAGTTTCTCTTTTGCGCCTTCGATTGCAAGCACATCGTGAAGCTCATCGAGCTGCGGTCTGTAACCGTTGAGTTCCGCTTTAAGATCTTCCAGTATAAGCATAGTAAATCCTTTCGTTATAGTTAATTCTAATTCATTCGTTCATACATAGAATAATTATACTATAAAAATGAGATTTCTGCAACAGGTTTTTTACGGACTTTGAGATGAGCTGCGGTTTTTCCTGTAATCACTCGGACTCGTTCCGGTCAGCTGCTTAAACTGTCTTACAAAATGAGCGTAGTGGTTGTATCCGCTCATCTGTGAGATCTCCACAGCACTGAGCGAAGTGGTCTCGAGCAGCATGCATGCGTACTCCACCCTGGCTCTGATTATATCCTGAAACAGCGTTACCCCGAAGCATTTCTTGTACAGATGCTGAAAACCCGACGCACTCATTCTGACTTCATGGGCAGTACCTGCCACTGTTCGCGGCTCGTATGGCCTGCTGTAGATTCTGTTGCGTACTGTCGAAAGGATCTCGTAATAGTTTTCACGGCTTTCCTCAGATTTTTTTGCTCTGTACTCCCCTGCCTTGCTGAAAATCAGGAACATGGAATGATAAATCGTCCTGTCACGGTTAGGATTTTCTGAGCAGAACTCCGTTGTTATCTTCTTTACACAGAAACTGAGAAAATTAATGTCATCTACCGGAACTGGCTTTTCATACTCAAGTCCCAGTTCAAAAAACTCCTTTTCCTCGTCGTTTTCAAACAGGAAATGGATCCAGTCATTTGAAAAAGTGCTCTGTTCCATGCATCTGTAACGCTGTGGCCTTCCGGCAGGATAGACAAACAGCGAGTTTCCGGGCACTCTGACATCCTTTCCGTCTATATTGAACACCGCGTCAGAACGCAGAAGAATAAGAAGATTATCACCGCTGCCATCCGGCCTGTCTATATTGAAATCACTGTCATGAGTATGGTTGAATCCGGCATTAATTATCTTCATAATACACCTCCATCACCAGCGATCAACTTAACATCTTTAGTTGTATTATAGACTAAACGATGTAACAATGTCAATAAACTATTACAGCATTTTACTTGTAAACCGGCAGTTTTTAGACTATAATAGAAAGGTGACGACCACTTATAATATAAGGAAGTGCATTATTTGAAAAAACTTTTTAAATACCTTGACGGGTATAAAAAATATCTGTTCCTAGGGCCGTTCTTCAAGCTTCTTGAGGCGATCTTCGAACTCATCGTCCCGCTCGTAACTGCTAAGATAATCGATATCGGTATAGCAAATGGCGATACCGCATATATCAAAAAAATGAGCGGGATCATCATACTGCTCGGATTTGCAGGACTTACCTTTGCTCTTACCTGCCAGTTTTTCGCGGCGAAATGTGCATTCGGATTCGGTACCGCACTCAGAAAAGCTCTCTACAAACATATAAATTCTCTTTCGAGGGTCGAAACTGACAGGCTCGGACCAGCTACTCTCACAAACAGACTTATAACCGATACGAACGCAGTTCAGACTGGCGTAAACATGGCGATCAGACTCGGAACACGAGTTCCTTTTCTTATCATCGGTGCTGTCGTAATGGCCATGAGCCGCGACGTAAAGCTCTCGCTTATCTTTCTTGTAACAGCTCCGCTTATCTCGTTTATCATCTGGAAGATAATGAGCATAACCATTCCGATGTACAGGCAGAATCAGAAAAAGCTTGACCGTATCTCCCTTCTTACCGGTGAAAATCTTGAAGGTATCAGGGTTATCCGTGCTTTTTCAAAGCAGGATGCGGAAAACAAAAGCTTCCGTGAAGCTACTGAAGACTTAAGCAAAAACGTTATCATGGCCGGAAGGATAGCTGCTGTTCTCAATCCGCTCACTTTTATGATAATCAATCTGGCTGCTGCATTCATTATCTGGTGCGGTGGTTTCAGAGTTAATGCCGGTGACCTTACACAGGGCGATATCACTGCTTTCGTAAGCTACATGACATCTATCTCGCTTGCGCTTATCGTGCTAGCAAATCTTATCAGTATTTTCACAAAGGCACTTGCCGCTGCCGGAAGAATTTCCGAGATCTTCGACATGACTTCATCGATGGCTGACGGCACTGAAAGCATCAGCGAAAACGATGAGCCTGTAATTGAATTTGAACACGTAAGTTTCAGATACGACGGTGCTTCTGAAGACTCAGTAACTGATATTTCCTTTGTGCTTAACAAAGGCGAATCGCTTGGAATTATCGGAGGTACAGGAAGCGGTAAATCAACTATTGCTTCACTTATCCCGCGTTTTTATGACGTTACAGGTGGCGAGATAAAGATATTCGGTAAAAATATAAAGGAATACCGTCTTTCAGAAGTACGCCGTTTTGCCGTATCCGTTCCGCAGAAAGCGGCAGTCATCTCCGGAACTGTTGCCGATAATATACGAATGGGCAAACCTGATGCAACTGACGACGAGATAATCGCCGCACTTAAGACCGCTCAGGCATGGGAATTCGTAAGCAAACTACCTGAAGGCATCAACGCCCCCGTTCAGCAGTTCGGACGAAATTTCTCCGGCGGTCAGAAACAGAGACTCACCATTGCCCGCGCAGTTATCTCAAAGCCTGCAGTGCTTATCCTTGACGACAGCACGAGTGCTCTTGACATGCAGACCGATTATCTTCTCAGAAAGGCAATTTCAGAAGATCTTAAAGATACAAGTGTTATCATGATCTCACAGCGCGCAACTTCGCTGAAGAATGCTGACAGGATAATCGTCATGGAAGACGGTAAATGCGAAGGTCTCGGAACAAACGACGAACTTGAAAACTCATCTCCTGTTTACCGCGAGATAATCGATATTCAGAAGGCAGGTGAATGACCGTGAAGACTATGAAAAGAATTTTCTCATACACAGCTAAATACAGAAAGAATTTTGTTCTGGCTGTAATATTCGCGGTCATCGGTGTGGCTGGTTCGCTGCTGGTTCCTATACTCACAGGACGTGCAATAGACCATATCATCGGAAAGAATGACGTTCAGTTTGAACGAATACTGCGGATACTTTTAACACTTGCGGCATCCGTTATCATAAGCAGCATTTCACAGTGGATAATGGCGAAGAATTCAAATATTCTTTCAAGCCTTACCGCCCGTGATATACGTGACCAGTATCTTGAAAAGCTGAGCCGTGTGCCTGTCGGATTCGTTGACAGCAGATCACGCGGTGACCTTATAAGCCGCGCCTCGGTGGATATCGAAACTGTCTCCGATGCTCTTACTCAGGGGTTCACACAGTTTCTCACCGGTATCGTTACTATAGCCGGAACGCTCATCTTTATGGTGTGCATAGATCTTAAAATCGCGCTTATCGTTATTGTACTTACACCGCTCTCGCTGGCGGCGGCATGGATCATTACAAAGCTTACCCACAATGCCTTTATCGATCAGTCAACAGTCCGCGGAAATCTTTCCGGACTTGCTGACGAGATGATAAAGAATCAGAATCTTGTAGAGGCATTCGACTACACGGATAAGGCTGAAGAAAGATTCGAAGCAATAAATGACAGATTCGGTTCATCCGGACTCAAAGCCACCTTCCTTTCTTCCATGACCAATCCGGTGACACGTTTTATAAACGGTATCATCTACGCACTTGTCGGAATGTTCGGGGCTCTCAGCGTTGTAAAGGGACGCATCACAGTCGGTACGCTGGTAAGTTTTCTTTCATATGCCAACCAGTACACCAAGCCATTCAACGAGATCTCCGGTGTTGTTTCAGAACTCCAGAACGCTCTCGCATCTGCTGAACGTGTTTTCGCAGTCATCGACTCCGACGACGAAGAGCCGGACGACGGCAAGCCGCTGCTTGAAGATCCTGACGGTTCAGTACTGTTTGACAATATCAGTTTTTCATACGTACCGGAAAAGCCGCTGCTCACCGACATAACCATTGACGTAAAACCGGGTCAGCGTGTTGCCATCGTAGGACCGACCGGCTGTGGCAAGACTACGCTTATCAATCTTATAATGAGATTCTACGACACCACCAGCGGAAGCGTTATCATCTCAGGAAAAAATGTCCGTGACGTGACCCGTAACAGCCTGCGCTCCTGCTTCGGCATGGTACTTCAGGAAACCTGGCTTTTCAACGGCACCATACGTGAAAATATCGCCTACGGCAAACCTGACGCCGCTGAAGATGAGATTATAAAAGCAGCAAAAGCAGCGCACGCTCACAGCTTTATCAAACGTCTTCCGGAAGGATATGACACAGTAATCGGTGAAAACGGCGGCAGTCTTTCACAGGGTCAGAAGCAGCTGCTCACCATCGCAAGAATAATGCTCACCGACCCGCCGATGCTCATTCTCGACGAAGCCACAAGTAACATAGACATTCGTACCGAAGTAAAGATCCAGAAGGCCTTCGAGGAACTTATGAAAGGCAAGACAAGCTTCATCATTGCCCACAGACTTTCGACTATCAGAAACACCGACATGATACTCGTAATGCGCGACGGAAACATAGTCGAGCACGGCAGCCATAAGGAACTGATAAACCAGAACGGATTCTACAAACAACTCTACGACGCAGCATCTGCGTGCAAATAATACAAAACAGCCCGCTTTACGGTTCTAATGTTCGTAAAGCGGGCTGTACCTTTTAATCGGAACGCCTTCGGCGTGCTATTCATCTGCATTGCCAAACAACAGTCGAACATAGAATGTGATTTATCTATTCTTTGCTCCGAAATGTTTTCTGACGTCTTCAGTAATGATCCATCCTTGCTGTTCACCGGACTTTCTGCCTTCTTCCAGCTCGCGCATCAGTCGAAGAACAGCTTTGTCACGTTCGTAATCTTCATGATTTCCAATATTCACATTTGAAATAGGCACAATATTAAGCATATAGATATCTCCTTACAGATGTGCAGAATAAGTGTTTTGTTTCTATCTCAATTATATACGGGTCAAAAAACTTCGTCAATATTTTACGATAAATATACCTATATTCTTTTATTTATAAGATTATTCAATCCAGTAAACGTAGTTTTCCTTTCTCGGAGATGCTGTAGGCTGATCGCAGTCAGCGTAGCCGAGTACGCAGTGGCCGATGCCTTCGTAGTCACCTTCTATGCCGAGACTATTGAGGATATCCTTGCCTTCTGCAGATTCAAACTCTTCCTTTGCACGATGGATCCAGCAGCTTGAAATGCCATAAGCATGAGCGGCCTGCATAAGATTTCCCATTACAAGGCTTCCGTCGTATACATAAGTCGGAGCAGACTTGTCTGCCAGAACGATAAGAACTACCGGTGCATTGTAGAACGGATCCATATTTGCTCCCATGATTTTTGCGTTCTGTGCTGAAAGTTTGTCGCGAAGTTCCTTGTTTGTTACTGCAATGATAATCGGTGACTGACGGTTCATACCTGTTGCAGCATATGTACCTGCTTCAATGATCTTTTCGATAACATCCTTAGGTACCATGTCTGACTTGAATTTTCTTATGCTTCTTCTTGTTACTAAGTTTGTGATTGCATCCATGATTTTTACTCCTTTCCGATTTACGAAATAGTATTATCCATGAATACAGCATATCATATTTCGTATAATTTGTCCAGTAATATTTTTGAAAGCCGAATACGCACACTTAAGAAAGTCTCTGAAGATATTATGGATATATACTCAGATTGAAAATCCGAACTGGTTATAGTATAATTGGTAATGTAAGAGTTATGCGGAACCGAGAGAATAAAAGGAGGAACAAATGACTGATTCATTAAGAAATAAATGCGAGCTTTTTGAACGGAATCGTTCAGCGATTTCAAAAAAGTTCATATTTGAAAATAATCTGATGAACATTGCAGCAGGACTGATATTTACAGGTGCCGGCAAAGAGGTAGATATTGACAAGCTGACAGAATGCCGCAGCATTCTTAAAAAGCATACCGGCTTTTTCTCCGAATACAGAGAAACTGTCAAACTGGCACTGCTAAGTGAAATGGCACTTGCAGATGATCCGGAACAATATATCGAGGATGTCAAGGACGTATATAAGAAACTGCACAATGGACATTTCAGAGATAATTCCTATATGGTACTTGCCGCCATGCTGCTTTGTGATCTCGGCAGACAGAATGACGCCGATGCGATAATCGAAAAGCATAATGAGATACTGCAACGTATGAACA
>JBGUVZ010000366.1:0-2104 GCA_045220685.1 Oscillospiraceae bacterium
GTTAATGGCAAAGAGGTCCCACCTGTTCCCATTCCGAACACAGAAGTTAAGCTCTTTTACGTCGAAAATACTCGGTTGGCGACGACCTGGGAAGATAGATAGACGCCGGCACAAATTATGAATCCTGTTCATCATTACGATGAGCAGGATTTTTTGATTTTAATAGTATTGTTTTTTAATAAAAAATGCTGTATAATAAATATATATAATATTGGTTAATTATCGATAACTGATTAAGGGATAAACCTGGGGATGATATAATATGGATAAAAAAAAGTGTCTGTCATTTATTATGCAGATCCTTGCTCAGTATAAAAATGCGATTTTTCTGGTTATGTGCCTTGGTGTCCATTTTATTTATATGGTCGTGTTTTTCATAATGCACATAATGCCTTTTTCTTTTCTGAATCTGATAAGCACAGCTTTTTACGTTTCGTTCCTTCTGTTTTCAAAAGACAAAAGAAGTTCCGAAATGGCTACTGTTGCTGCGTATTTTGAAATACTGGTTTTTGCACTTCTGTCTGAAACTATTTCGCGAAATACATTCGGCTTCATTTTCTTTGTTCTTGGAATGATACCGATAATATTCTTTCTTGCGCCTTCCTACGGTAACAAGCGGTTTGCATTTCAGGGGGCTGGAATTATAGTATGTATTCTTATAGATCAGATACAGTTTCTGATACCGGACAGTTATTTTCCGCAGACATTTGCTGAACTCAGCTTATATGCAAAGCATTTCAGATTCATAAATCTTCTTATCACACTGTTTACGATTTTCTACGTTACTTTTTTCTATAAGCTTGATGTAGAGACAATGCGAAAAGAACTCGATTATCAGTGTACACATGATCCGCTTACCGGACTTTACAACAGACGTTTTCTTTATGAGGAAATAAAGAAATGTGACGGAGAAAATGTTGCTGTCGTTCTTATCGACATCGATAATTTCAAGAAGATAAATGACTGTTTCGGACACGATGTAGGTGATGAGATATTAAAAGACGTGTCTGCCTGCCTGAAAGAAGAAGCTGACAGTGCCGGGATCTTTCCGGTACGATGGGGCGGTGAAGAGTTTATTATTTTTTACGGTCAGTGTGACGAAGATTCTGCTTATGACAGAATCAGTGATCTGTGCAGAAAAATCACTAATAAAGCAGTTCTTCCTGATGAAAAAGGAATAACAGTTACAGCCGGCCTTGCGTCCGGTACCGGCAAGGATTTCGATGAACTTGTAAAAAAGGCGGACAGTTATCTTTACCAGGGCAAGAAAAACGGAAAGAACTGTATTGTGTGGGCTAAGAATGAGAACATATACTCCGCCTGCTGCTTAAAAAAAGCTACTGTATAATAAAAATCATGACCCTCGTGAAAATGATCACGGGGGTCTTTTAGTGTTATAGATAGAAATAAAATCAGGCTTCCGTGAAGTTGCGGAAGCCTGAAGCGTTTATTCAGCTTTTCTGTTAAAATCGATCTCAAATGCAGTTTCACAGGCTGCGACTGTTACGCCTTCATATGCTGTCTTAGGAAGGATAAGCGGACCTTCGCTGCATTTAACGGCGCTTCGTTCACAGATGTTATCAGTACCTGTGATCTTTCTTACAAATTCTGAAGATGAGAAACGTCCTTCAACACGCATGAGTTCGAGTGCGCTGTATGTGTACATCGGGATGTTGTGGCTTACGCAGAACTTTGTAAGAGCCGGTTCCTCTGATTTGATATCAATTGTTGCAAGAGCACAGATTCTTTCCGACATAAGTCCGGCTGCCTTGAAAACGTCATTTACAAGGTCGTGGAACATATCGTATTCAGTTCCGCTGTGACAGCTTGCGCCTATTACAATGTTTTTCGGAACAAGTGTAAGAGTTACCTCAAACGGTTTATAGCTTAAATCGTTGCTTATTACGATACCAGTTCTGCATACTTTGCCTTCAGCGAGTTCTGCCGGAAGATTCTTGTAAGCGTAATCGCTGAAGAAACCTACTTCTTCGTCTTCCAGAATAGCAGCGGCAACTTCGCGTGCAGCGTTCATGTCGGTTATAAGCAGATTGTTTGCCTGAGCAAATGAATCAGGTGAGAATCGCTTTCCTGTATCGGTTGCTGT
>JBGUVZ010000367.1:0-3168 GCA_045220685.1 Oscillospiraceae bacterium
ACAAAACCTACATCCACAACATTTTTTATTACGAAAAAATTGATACGAATATCTGCTAAAATAAATAGAATCCTGCGCTATGATAAGGTATAATGTAAGTGATGTTAACAGCCTGGAAGCTGTTTTATACTGTAAAAGACAAGGTGAATATAACACAAAAGGCGGATTTTTTCAACAATAATTGACTTTCGGTTTTTTGCGCCTGAAATGTATTTCGAAATTCTGCTTTCAAAACCCAGTGCAGGATTTAGTCTTGCATATGTAGAATTAAACCTTTCACACTGAACCTTGATAACCGCATAGTTTTTAGCTATTCTCATTACCGCTCTCCCGGTGGCGGTAAAGGAGGTACGTATGTCAAATTTAATACCGGGAAATAATAAACACCTTACTTTAGAGGATCGTAAGTACATCGAGAATTCGTTGGACAAGTGTATGTCATTTAGGGAAATATCCAAGTATCTCTGTAAGGATCCATCCACTATCTCAAAAGAGGTCCTGCTCAATCGCAGTGTTAACACCTATCATCGCGGAAGCTTCATAAATCCGCACAACTTCTGTGTTCATCGTTTTCACTGCAAGAAAATGAACGCCTGTGGAAAGATTGAGATCTGCGACATACACTGTAAATCTTGTTTGAAGTGTAATTCAGTCTGTCCTCGCTTCGAAAGGGAGTATTGTCCGAGAATCACCAAGGCTCCGTTTGTTTGTAACGGCTGTGAAACACCTCGGCATAGATGTCCGATCCAGACCAAGTACAACTACGATGCTATAGCCGCTCACAGGTACTACTCTGAACGCCTTGTAGGTGCGAGGACAGGTGTTGATCTGACCCCTAAGGAGCTTAGGAACCTTGACCAGGTTGTACGCCCGCTTATTGCGCAGGGTCAGTCGCCTTACACGATCATCACAAATCACCCTGAGCTTGGGATCAGTGTCAAGACGCTCTACAACTATATCGATCAGAACCTTCTGCTTGTTCGGAACGTACACCTCAAACGTAAGGTGAAGTTCAAGAAACGTAAGATCCACAAGACACAGATCACTGACAGGGCAATATTCGAGGGCCGAACGTACGCTGATTTTCAGTCGTATGACTGGAGCGAATACGATGTATGGCAAATGGACACTGTAATGTCAGCAAGGGGCTCATTAAAGTGCATTCTGACACTTTATTTGCCCTCGTGTGAGCTTCTCATTGCTCACCTGATGAACCGTTGTACACCCGGAGCCGTGAAGCTTATATTCAACGCTATTCAGAATGCTCTTGGAGACGCTTATGACTTCGCAAGTGTATTCAACGTTATTCTCACAGATCGAGGTCACGAGTTCGGAAAGCCTGATGAATTGGAGCAGGGAACAGATGAATTCCAGAGAACTTCCATCTACTACTGCGATCCTATGCGCAGTTGCCAGAAGGCTGGCATTGAGAATGTCCACACAATGCTCCGCATGATACTGCCCAAGGGCACCGTGTTTGAGAACCTTACTCAGTGGGATATCAGAAAGTGTGTTGATCACATAAACAGCACACCCAGAAAGCATCTTAACGGCAGAACACCTTATGATATGGCGCTCGACCACTTTGATGAAGATACCCTAAAAAGGTTGCAGCTCCGGTACATCGCACCCGATGAGGTGACGCTGACGCCGAAGCTGCTGACACGTTAACAAACTTATGAAAACCCGCCACCGGTACAGGAACTTTTAAAAACAACTGGTGGCCTGTGGAATTAAGTCGTGCACACTCAACAATCCAGAGGCCTGTTTGGCCTGCCCGAATTTTGGAGTTTTCAATAAATCCTGCGCTCCCGCGAAATTATACCAAGGCTCTGGTATAAATCGTTAACAGTTACTACCGCAAACCCTTGATATTACTGGCTTTGCGAGCACAAAATATTGTATCAAAAACACAGATTTGGCTTGATATTCCGTTAATTCCTTGGTATAATTATACCAAGGAGGTGAGTTATGGAAATCAAGATAAATGAGCCCTGGATCACTGATAAAGTCCGCATTCAGAATGGTTACGCATATATTGATCATCCCTTCTGGAACGTAGAAAAGCAGCAGGCTGATCACAAGCGTGAGTACATTGGTAAGTACGATGGCAAAGATTTCAAGCCTAACAAGAACTTCCATCGTCTCAAAGCTGAATACGAAGCCAGCCTTACAGCCTCCAAGACCGGACCTGTACCGACAGACATTTGTCTTCGACAGTTCCATGGAGCCACATACCTGCTTGACAGGATTGCTGAAAAGACAGGCATCGCCGGTGATCTTGGAAAGTGCTACGGCTCACTGGCACCACAGATACTCTCCATAGCTTACTACCTCGTTATCGAGGAAGGGCTGCCATTATACCGTTTCACCAAATGGGGCAGCACCCACAGGCATCCTTATGGCAAGGATATTCCTTCTCAGAGGAGCAGTGAACTTTTCGGACTGATCACTGAAGAATCCAAGATGGATTACTTCAAATATCAGGCAAAACGCCACTCCTGCGATGAATACCTCGCTTTTGATACAACATCTATCTCTTCATACTCGACTCTGATAAAGCAGGCCAAGTACGGAAAGAACAAAGAAGGTGATTCCCTTCCGCAGATAAACCTTGCTCTGCTGTATGGAGAGGAATCAATGCTCCCTGTTTACTACAGGAAGCTTGCAGGTAACATCACTGATGTTAAGACTATAGAGAACCTCGTTAAGGATGTTGATTTCCTTAAACTTGAGAAACTCAAGCTTGTCATGGACAGAGGCTTCTACAGCGAGAAGAACATAAATGATCTGATGAAGCATCATCATAAGTTCCTCATAGGAGCCAGGCTATCACTGAATCTTGTAAGCAGCCGTCTTAACAAGATCCGTGATGATTTTGTTACCCGCTTTAACTATAATTCCGAGCTAAAGCTCTATGTCATGTCATTCACAGAGGAATGGGAATACACCGAGAAAAAGCCCCGCTCCGGTGAAGTCATTACTGACAAGCGCCGTATATATCTCCATTTCTACTACAATGACCAGAAAGCTACTGATGACAAGGTACGGTTCAATGCAATGCTTGACCGCCTTGAAAACAACCTGGTAAATGGCACTCCTGATCCGGAAGACGCAAAGCTGTATCAGAAGTACTTTACAATACATGAGACACCAGTAAGAGGAAAA
>JBGUVZ010000368.1:0-3800 GCA_045220685.1 Oscillospiraceae bacterium
TTAATGCAAATGGGAGCATAGCTCAGCTGGGAGAGCATCTGCCTTACAAGCAGAGGGTCATAGGTTCGAGCCCTATTGTTCCCATTAATTATGGCCCGGTAGTTCAGTTGGTTAGAACGCCGCCCTGTCACGGCGGAGGTCGTGAGTTCGAGCCTCATCCGGGTCGCCATTTGCGGATTTAGCTCATCTGGTAGAGCGCCACCTTGCCAAGGTGGAGGTAGCGAGTTCGAGCCTCGTAATCCGCTCTCTTTTTTTATAAGGCGCTATAGCCAAGTGGTAAGGCAATGGTCTGCAACACCTTGATCCCCGGTTCAAATCCGGGTGGCGCCTCCAAAAACAAAACCTTCAGATTTCATTATGAAATCTGAAGGTTTTTCTTTGTCTTCTGATATTTTTTAAATCAGTTTTTCGTGAAAAGTGAGTACAGAAGTAACAGCGCGCCGAGAATAACTGCGATTTTGAGCACCCATTTGAGTGCAACTACAAGCGTTACTGAAACGGCAGCGAGAACCACTCCGAGGATTATTCCTATGTATTTGAAGAGGAATACTGCGAGTGAGATGATTACGAGTGCGAGGAAAATTTTCTTAAGTGTGATGTTCTGCATTTTTCATTTCTCCTTTGATTTTGTTTGTTGTGGTTTGTTCTATTATAAACACGGTATTCTGAAAGTTTCGGAATACCGTAGTTTATTCATTTACATCTGTTTCTTCAGCTTCTGAAGATCTGCGTTTGAAAACTTATATATCTTGTTGCAGAAGTGGCACTGGACTTCAGTATCCTTGCCTTTCTTCTCGTTTTCTTCCATCATTGAATCGAGCTCTTCCTTGCCGAGACTTATGAGAGCACGTGAAACTCTGTCACTGCTGCAGTCACAGCGGTATTTTACCTCTGCTTCGTCAAGAATGTTCGGATCAAGGCCGTCGAGAAGTTTTAAAACCAGCTCTTCCGGTGTGATGCCGTCAGTCATCATCTGTGTTACAGACTTGAGACTGTTTACATTCTTTTCTATCTGGTCGATAACTGCATCGCTTGCGAAAGGGAGGAGCTGAACGAGGTATCCGCCTGCGCAGTTTACTGAAAGATCAGGATTTACGAGAACGCCGAGACCGCATACGGTAGGCACCTGTTCGCTTGTTGCGAAATATGCAGCAACGTCTTCGGCTATCTCGCCGGATACAAGAGGGATCATACCTGAGTACGGTTCCTTGAGGCCGATATCCTTGATAACTGAAAGAGTACCGTCAGTTCCGACAGCACCTGCAACGTCGAGTTTGCCGTGTTTGTTGAGCGGTATTTCTACAACAGGATTCTGGATGTAGCTCTTTACATTTCCCATGTAGTCAGATACAGCTATAAGCGCACCTGACGGGCCTTTTCCGTCGAGACGGAGGGTAACCGAGTCATCCTTGTTCTTGAGGGAATAGCCAATCATGGAAGCTGCTGTTGTAAGTCTTCCGAGGGCAGCTGTTGTAACTGCTGATGTTTTGTGGATCTTTTCTATTTCTGATACTATATCTGTTGTGTCTACAGCCAGTGCAACTGCTGACGCATCGGCTGAAATAGCACGTTTTAATATACCCATTTATTATCTTCCTTTAGTTGTTTTGTGGAGTGTTTATTCCGGCTTTCTTGCGACATAAATTATTCGCTGTGAGTCTTCTTTTACCGGATTTTCCGAATCTTCGTCGAAGTGAGCTTCGATGATGAAACCGGCATCGGTGAGATATTTGTCCATGACGCTGGTTTCAAGCGCTATCTCGGAAAAATCTTCGCTGTAGCGGTCGTATTTGCCGTTTTCGTTTTTTTCAAAGAAATCAAGTGAGATATCTACACGGTTGTTTTCCTCGCTGTATGAATTCTGCCAAGCGCAGAAGACCTTGTCGGTTTCAAAGATAAACGCATTGTCAGCAAGAATGTTCCTATGCTTGTAGACAGTGTTTGCGTCAAAGATGAAAACTCCGCCCGGTTCGGTGAACAGAAATGCTCGTTCGATGGTTTTTCTTATATCTTCCGGTGTGCTCAGATGATTGATACTGTCCAGAGCACAGATTATCGCATCGGCGTTACCGTAGAGTTCGAAGTTCGTCATGTCCTGACAGATGTACTGTATTTCAGAACCGTTGTCGTACTTCTTTTCAAGCGCCTCCGAAAGCATTTCTTCCGAATAGTCTATGCCGAGAACGTCGTAACCGAGTTTGAAAAACTCTTCTGAAAGACTGCCGGTGCCGCAGGCGAGATCAACCAGATATTTTCCGCCTGATCTGCAGTATTTTTTTATGAGACTGTCGAAATAGGCGGCTCTTTTTTTATAGTCAACATTCTTTGTCAGACCGTCGTAGTAGAAAGCAAAGTCAGAATAATTACTCATTTTCTTCCTTTTCTTTCTTTTCCTTGAGCCTGCTGAAAACTATGTCGTAGCCGTCGCAGCCGTAGTGAAGAGATCTGTTTACACGGCTTATTGTGGCGGTGCTTGCGCCTGTTTCGTTTACGATGTCGTTGTAAACGTGATGCTCGCTCAGCATTTTAGCAACCTGAAGACGCTGTGCGAGGGATTTTATTTCAAGTACAGTACACAGATCTTCGAAGAACTTGTAGCATTCTTCAAGTGTTTCAAGTGAAAGAATGGCTTCGAAGAGGCCGTCTGTGTTTTTGTCTTTGATCTTGCTGTTCATGTTATCACCCTGTTCATTTAAGTGTAGAGTCCTGCGGAAGGGAGGGGGCTTTGCCCCACCCGGTACTGATCTGTAAACAGAACAGTGCTTTCCTGAACCTTATCTATAATTTTAGCACATTAGCGTATAAAAGTAAAGGGTGGTTTACTGATTTTTTGAATTAATCAGTAAACCACCTTGTTTTTGCCGCTTTGCTTGCCTATATAAAGTTTCTGGTCGGCATATGATATCCATTCGTCTATGCCGTAGTTACCGGAATAGTCTTCTGTACCGATGGTGACGGTAACTTTGATGTCCTTGTTTTCATAGTTCATCTGAAGAGAAGCTATGCTTTTGCGCAGCTTTTCAAGTATATCATTCTCACACGTGCTTTCCGGTGCAAGAATAATGAATTCCTCACCGCCCCAGCGGCATACTGTACAGTCGCTGCATACATCCTTTGCGGTATGCGCTACGGTCTGAAGCACATAGTCACCGCAGTTGTGACCGTAAACGTCGTTGACTTTCTTGAAGTTGTCAATATCGAGTATTGCTATCCAGTAATCATTAAGATCCTCTTTGCTGATCTTTTCAATGTGGGTAAGCATGTAGTGACGGTTGTAAAGCCCTGTGAGCTTGTCGACCAGTGCTATCTGTTCAAGTTTAGATTCGCTGTTTCGTATCTCGTTTATGAAAATAGACATATAGAAGGCAAGAATGCCTATTACCAGGAGCGAATTGAATACAAAGAATATATTTTCGATCGTCTGATTGGTAGAATAGATCGGTCCTTTGAATCTAACGTAATAATAACCGATAAAATAGGAGACGCTCGCAAGAAATGTAACTATTTTAGGGCTGATTGCTTTGTCGTAGATCTTTTTTCCCACATAGTTTATATAGTAGGCAGCAGAGATCATGGAAATGGTGTAGAGCTGGAATCCGTAGCCAAGCCCGACAGCTATTGTTCCGGCCGTCATGATATCAAGTATTATCAGATATACTGTCAATATCCACGCCTGAAGTTTATCATATTTTATTAAAAAGTATCCGGCTATGGAAAGTAAAAAATTAAAAACGACTACCGGAAGTATTTTATACATGTGCCCAAGACAGAACCAAAGGAAAAAAAGTATCTCACACATT
>JBGUVZ010000369.1:0-8335 GCA_045220685.1 Oscillospiraceae bacterium
AAACAACTATGTCGTAGTAATCAAAAACCCCATTTATATAGTTGAGCAGTTGTAACAGCTCAACAGCAACACCTAATAAAGATGTTAAGCCCAAATAAAGAATATTACGATCTTTTAATTCAAGAAACCCCTGAACAGCAAAAGTCAATGCAACAGACCATAAAAAATCAGCCAAAAACGAATTGACTAATTCATTGAAAATAGAATTATTAATCTTTAATTTAGGTAAATCCATTATTGATAAAATAAATAAAGATAAATATGTCGCTTGATTAAAAAACATATATACAATCAATCCCATAACCAAAGTTACAGCACTGATCATAAAACAATAATTCCTTTTCATTTTTCATAATAGCTAATTTCAGTTTAACTGAAATACAATATATGTTGTTAATTAATTTCTGTCACCAGCAAGAATACAACGTTTGTTGTTTATATATTTCATTATACAATGTTTGTTGTATTTAGTCAAGTTAATTACATAATTCATGTTATAATTCAGTAAACTTATATAAGTCAGGAGTCATGAATTATGCAACATTACTATCGTATACGAGACCTTAGGGAAGATAATGATTTAACTCAGGAAGCTTTATGTAAAAAACTATATATGCACAAAACCACTTATACTAACTATGAACAAGGAAAGCATACTGTTCCTCTTGATTTTGCCGTCACTTTAGCTGATTTCTATAACGTAAGTCTTGATTATATAGCTGGGCGCTCAAACACTCTGAAACCAGTTGACAATTCAAATATTTCAGAAGATGAAAAAAACATTCTTGAAAAATACAATTTTCTAACTGAACGAAACAAAGGAAAACTCGAACAGTTCCTTGACCAATTACTTGAAAATCAAAAAAACAGAAAGCCTTAAAAAATTGTACAGCCGCAAGTGCGGCTGTTCTATCAATAACCGGATGCTCTGCATCCGGTCTCCTTTTATGCAGGAATGTCGCCACAACCTCAAAACTGTAACGGCATTTCTGATATCGTAACATTCTTTTCCTGCTGTTTTTTATATATTCACTTATATATTCAAATCAATCAAAGTACTTCCCTGACATTTATTGTTGACATTGCCCTATCTAATAGGGTATAATATAAGTAAAGGAGTGAATAGATTGACACGTACTTTTATAATGACTAAAGAATTCGATAAGAACTGGAAAGCTATGAACCTTACAGATTCAGATTTAAAAGCCTTACAGGAAGAGTTGATAATAAATCCTACTAAAGGCGACCTCATGCAAGGAACAGGTGGACTTAGAAAACTTCGCATAGCCTTTGAAGGAAAAGGTAAAAGCGGAAGCGGACGTGTCTGTTATGTTGATTTTGCAGTCTTTGATAAAATATATCTTATCACAGCATATCCTAAAAATGAAAAAGATAATCTAAGTAAAGCTGAAAGAAATGCTATCGCTAATATGATAGTACAGCTTGAAAAATCTATGAAAGGGTGATTTTATGAACGTTTATGAAAGCATTATGACTGGGCTCAGTGAAGCTATAGCTTATGAAAGCGGTGAGAAAACAGCCCGATCAGCCAAAATCACTATTGCACCTCCTCCAGAAGTATCGGCTGATGAAGTAAAAGAATTACGAAAAAATCTTAACATGACGCAGAGCACATTTGCAGCAGTAATGGGGGTATCAAACAAAACCGTTGAAGCCTGGGAGAAAGGCACAAACACCCCTGCAGGAACAGCCAGACGTATGATTGGAATGCTGATCGCCGATAATACTATTCCTGAAAAATACAACATCATTACCCACTGACATAGAAAATGTACAGCCGCAAGTGCGGCTGTTCTATCAATAACCGGATGCTTCGCATCCGGTCTCCTTTTATGCAGAAATGCCGTTGCAGTCTCACAACTGTAACGGCATTTCTGATATCATATCTTTGTTTTTCTGTATTTATACTTTTGTTCTACACATAATAACGTTACTTTATAACGACTTCCACGTCGCTCTGTGCTCTTCTTCCTGTCACTTCTATTAAGAAATGGCCGTCGTTCTGTATCTCTACTTCTCCGTCAAATGAATCATAAAAGTCGCAGGAGAATATTGATTCTTTTTCTTTTTCGGTCACATTAACACTGATCTCTCCGCTCTTGTTTTCCATATTGAAAACTATAGTATCACCTTTTTTGAAATCATATTCCTTCACAACTGTTTTGTTAAGCAACTCAGCTCTGATTTCAAAGCCGTTATCTTTTTCAAGAATGTCATACACTGAACGTGTTGTTGTCCAGACTGACAGACAGATACCTAAAGCCATTACTCCTAACAGCGAGAATATACCAGCAAATTTAAAATTCACTCTGTCTGCATATCCGGATATCCTCTTTTCACATCTGTAAAACTGAACTGCTGATATGGAGAATACAAAAAGATAAAGAAGTGAGGTAAAACACAGTGCTATAAAAGGTGCTTTACCGGAATTAACGGTACCGATCGTATTACCAACGAACATCGGGAAAAGCATGCAGCAGAAGATCACTATCAGCGGAATGAGTCTGCCTCTGAAAACACGTTTCATCATATCAAGACGTGATTCATCATCGCAGAAGATCTCATCATTCGGGTCTTCTTCAGTGATCTTTTTTCTGAAATAGCTGTAGCTGAAAAACTCCTGAATGAATTCCCAACCACAGTCTGCGAACATCTGAACGTATTCACCCTTGTGAGCAAGGCCTTCCTTGTTGTAATCAAGGCGATAGACTACATTCTCCGGTTCTGTCTTTTCAAATTTGTAAAAGCCTGGGAATGTCACACTTTTCAGTCTCCAGCCTTTTTCATGCATGGAAGTAAGATAGTTCTCTTCCTGCTCGTACTGATATATCGTAAAAATTCTGAATGTTGTTTTAACGTTTTTCATCAGCTCATCTCCTTCATATTTCTGTAGAGCCTGTCTATCCTTTTCATTTCTATTTGCAATACTTCTGTTCCGAGATCAGTTATCCGGTATATCTTTCTCTTTTCTTCTTCCCGTACAAAACTGATCAGACCGTCCTTCTCCATCTTGGAAAGTGTGCCGTACATGGTGCCCGGCGTTATGGTGATATCACCGTCCGTGATCTCCTTTACCATCTGCGTTATGCCGTAACCATGATTCGGCTCCCTCAGACTTAACAGGATATAGAATCCGGTTTCGGTCATCGGAACGTAGACCTTCTTTATATGCGGATCCATATATATCGCCCTCCTTTACATTCCACTGCAATGCATCGCACTTCGATACTCATAGTATATCACAGTGCGATATATCTGTCAAGGGTTTGGAAAAAAAATTTAAGGCAATCCGGCTTCGCCGGATTGCTGAAGGATGGAGTTGCGGGGCTTCGCCCCGCCCCCACGCTGATTTATGAATAAATCAGCGTTTCCTAAAATATAAAATACCCTTCCGGATAAGTTTCCGAAAGGGTCTGTACTTATTTAATTGTGCGGATAACAAAGCATATCCCGTTTCCGGTACGCTCTGCGGTAATGTTCCATCCGTGCAGAAGAATGTAGTCTTTCGCTATGGAAAGTCCGATGCCTGTGTTTCCGTCGCGTCCGGTATAGAAACGTTCAAACAGATGTTTCAGTACATAATCTGTCAGTGTGTCGCAGTCATTTTCGATACGTATCTCACCTTTTCCGGAGGATATGTGGATACCTTTCTTCGCATATTTCAGCGCGTTGGTGATAAGATTGGAAATCGCGTGTTCCAGCTTGTCAGGATCAGCAGATACTGTCATCGGTTCCAGATCAAGTGTCACTTCAAGCCCACGGTTTATGACCGTTCCCTCGAAAGGCATCAGACAGTCCTGAATAAATTCCTGCATTTCTACCGGTTCCTTTTCAAGCTTCACCGAACCGCTTTCCAGTTTCGCCATGCAGAGTATCTCCTCTACCAGACCGCTCATTTTCTCAGTCTGTCCGGCTATTACTCTGCCGGTTTTCTTATAGTCAGTGATAACACCCTGACTTATCCCGTCAGCATAACCGCGTATCGCTGTCAGAGGGGTTTTAAGTTCATGCGAGGTATTTTCAAAAAACTGCTTCTGTGCAAGCTGGTTCTGTTCAAGTTTTTTTCCGAGTATAAATCCGGCTGCCGTTCCGAACGTGCCGATAACAGCTGCCGTCAGAAGAAAGATAAGAATAATGTGACCGATCATATCCATTTCACCGGTAACATCAACATAGGCGATCAGTTCGCGCACGCTGCACATTTTAGCGTCACTTCCGATATTCAGATCAGACGGATCTGCCCCGTCAACAGTAATATATGAATATGTCTGAATGGTATCATCATCTTCTGATATTTCGTTTTCAGTTCTGCTGAAATAAATATACTGATCAGTCGCATCGGTACTGCGTATATAATAAATGCTTCCGTCTATCTCTGTTTTTATTGTCTCGTCTTTCTGCTTTCCGCTGCACCAGCGAATGACCGCTTCTTCCTTGGCAGTAAAATGATTTTCACTTTCATCATCCAATATAATTATCTGTTCAGGTGAATAAAGTGAATATCTGGTGTCAGCGACGTTTTCTGCGATCTGATCATCGATATATAAAAACTGTTCGTCTCCGGTCAGCGAATCGGATGAAACGGCATTCTGAAGTGCAAGATCTGCCTGCTCTGCGATCCTGTGCGTGATACTGTAATAGAACACCGTCATGATGATCAGAAGCATAACAAGAACCGTTCCGCCTGTCAGCAATGCAATTCGGTAACGTATTTTAAGATGCCTACGCATTCTGTACCTCCAGTTTGTAGCCGTAACCCCAGACCGCAGTGATCTTCACACGACTCGAAGCTGATTTCAGTTTCTGACGGATACGCCGCACAGTTTCATCCGTTACTCGTGTTTCAACTTCATCGCTGTCTATGCCCCATACACGGTTAAGCAGTGTGTCACGGGATACCGCATTTCCGGCATTCTCCATCAGGCATCCGAGCAGTGCAAATTCAGTTACCGTAAGTTCAAGAGGATGTTCTCCGCATGTAACTGTGTGCTGTGACTCATCAAAACAGAGATCCCCGAATTTACGTTTTTCACTTACCGGCTGCATCATTTCCACACGTCTGAGCAGAGCTTTTATTCTTACAACAAGAAGCGAAGGCGAAAACGGCTTGATAAGATAATCGTCCCCGCCGAGCATAAATCCGCGCATGTGATCCGTTTCACTTTCCTTCGCCGTCAGTATCACGATCGGTACTGATGATATCTCACGGAGTTTCTGGCAGATGGTAAGGCCGTCGGTACCCGGCATCATTATATCCAGTACCGCAAGGTCACACGGATCCTTTAGGAACGCTTCATAAAGTGCATCTCCCGTCGGAAATGTGCGCACTGAAAATCCTCCGTTCTGAAGAAATTCTCTCATAACGTCCAGTATATCTTCCTCATCATCTGCTGCATAGATCAGCTTCTTACCTTCTGCCATTTCTGCCTCCGCATAACTTCACCAGTTCAGTTTCCCGAACTGGTGGTTTTTCTTTATTTTAAATCAGTTCATTTTTCTCATAAAGCGAGAATACAATGAGATGTGCCTGCTCCATATCTCCTTATCTGAAATATCAGATTACTCTGCACAATCATCTGAAACGCTGATGCTGCCGTCGAAATCCAGACTGCTTTCATCTGCATTTACTGTATAGCAGCAGCCATGCCACTTGGCATCTGAGTCCGTAAACTTCATCATAAGTTCGGTCATTTCATTTATCAGATCATCAGATATTTCACTGCCGTCTGATGCTTCAAGCTGACTGTTAAGTTCCTGCCATCTTGCATATTCTTCTTCAGTCAGTTTTTCCTTCGCAAGAGCATCTGCATCTTCAGAAGTAAGAGTCATACAGTCATCGAAATCTGTATCCTCTTCATCGAATTCGCTGTATCCGATCACGAATGACAAGCCGGTATTAACAGTGTCATCCTCGCTGTCATCGTATACCACACAACACTCTGTCACGTCGTCCGATGCCTCATCATCGCCAGTTCTGCACACGACAGTTTCTGTACCGTCATCATTTTCCGTAACAGATACGATGTCTTCTGTAACGTCCGGTGTCTCCGTACTCTGTGCATGCACCGCAAACGCAAGTGATGCCGGGACAAGTGCTCCTAATGCGGCAATAACCGCTGCCTTTAAAATAACTGTTTTCATTTTGAAAACCTCCTTAAAATATGTTCTGACCGAACTTTGTTTATCGGTCTGTTAGTATAATAACATATTTCAAAGAACAAGTCCCCGCAATTGTGTAATGAAAATGTCACAAAAGTGTCAGAACAGCCGCAAACGTTAGGTTAATAACATCTGCGGCTGTTTTCTGCCGTTTCTCATCAGTCCAGATCACATATCTTCCATCCGTCTGTGGTATTCTTTAAAAACATGCAATTATGAGTATAATTATCAATACTAAGCTGGATGAAGTTATCGTCAGCACTGATAACGTCAAAGTACCTATTATGTTCCATCAGGCAGTACTTCACATTAAATTCATCTTTATTACAGTAAAGTGCGCCTCCGGACATCTTATAGACCGGATATTTGCTGTTCACTCCTCTTATGTAATCAATGCATCTTAGTCTGAGATCAGCTACTGAATAACTGCAGATAAAGTTTTCAATCTCTGAGACGTTTGAAAAACGATTATCAGTAACACGCTGATATACAACTTCTGTGCCGTCATATTCTTCTGTCAGGGTATCATTTTCATCTGTAGTGACTCCGCGGCAAAAAACGACATTTTCAAGTGCCAACAGATCTTCAACAGCTTTTTTTCCGACATCATGGTACTCATTATACAGGTCTTTAAAGTAAGTCGAACCGTTCACTATATTTCCCGTATGTTCATATCCGTCGATCTTCCATTTTCCGTCTTCAAGCACAAGACTTACATGCATCGGATCAGAATGAATGTCAGGGGAATCATCACTTGTTTTTACATCACATCTTTTGCCGTCGTAGTTATAGACATTACCATAGGCACCTACCATCATTCCCAGATCATCCGGATAAGTCACATATAGTTCACCGCCAATTATTTTGAAGATAGTATATCTTCCCGGAACCTCGTCATAGTCTGAGATATAGTGATTTTCAATAAAGGAATCAGTGAAATATTCTTCAAGTGCAGAACGAACATCTTCTTCTGTCTTATATTTAAATTCCTCATTTTGATAATCAGGACCCAATGTACTTACTTTATAATAGCGATTTGAATGAAGGGTACCTCCGACTGGTTCCACTCCTTTTTCTATAGGCTTTAATGCCTGATAGGAATATGTAACATCCGCACCGACAACTATATCCATGTACTCAGGTTCGCAATCCTTCTGATATGAGTAATAAGAGAATCTGGCATTAAAGCTTTCAAGCTTAGGAAGAACATCCAGTATATCAGCATAAACAACGTGTTTTGGGTTTCTGATAGGTGAATTTCTTAATGCTTCCCAATACAAATCAGATGAAGACTTGGTGACCTCTGTAACCTCTGTCGTTATCGCCGTAGTTTCATCCGGCGCCTCGGTTACCGGCACAGTCGTCACTGCCGTCGTCTCTTCTGCAGTCGTCGTTTCTTCTGTAGTTGTTGACACCGTGGTCACTTTCTCTGTTGTTTCTTCCGTTTCTTTGGCCGGATCAGAAACTACCGTTACCGTGGTGACCTTCTCCTCGACTTCGACAGTTTTTCCGGCATTTTCTCCGTTTCTGATCTTATAAATACCGCTGCCTGCCAGAAATCCTGCCATTAACGTTACCGCCAGAATAGCAGCGGTCTTCCGACCGCCGTTTGGTTTCTTTGCTTCACCTTCCGGTTTACTGACCTGCTCATTTACGTCATTATTCTTTTCGTTTTCCATATCACACCTCATTATCAGTCCGCACCGCCGCCTCCGCAGCTTGAACAGCTTGAGCAGCTTGAGCAGCTCGAACAACTTGAACAGCTTGAATCCTTTGAATCCTTTGAACGACTTGAACTTCTGTCTAAATAGGACTGCTCATATGGATGCCAGCACTCATCTGATGTACGGAGAAACATAAACATAGCTTCATCCTGTTCTGAGGCAGCTGAACGAGGAGGCTTTTCACGTTTATTATATATAAGTAAAAGCATGGTATAAGAGTTTACCTTACCTTTACGTTCAATAAGCGTGAAACAGTCATACAGACTGATCTTCCTGTTCAGGTACGATCCGTACTTTTCCCATAATTTAAAATTCTGCTTAAGATCATTCATCTTTCCGCTGTCAGTCAGCTCCTTGTAAAGCTGGCTTTCCTTAATTTCACTGCAGTATGCCTTTTCCCATTCATTCATGGCATTGCCTATATCAGAGTG
>JBGUVZ010000370.1:0-11121 GCA_045220685.1 Oscillospiraceae bacterium
AGAGGGAGAACCTAAAGGAGGGGGGAGAAATGCGGCTTTTGCTGCGGTTATTTGTTCTCCCCCCTCCTTGTGGTGCTCCCTTTGCATTGACCTATCTAAATTTACATTACTTCAAATAAAAAAAGAATCTCCCTGAAAGTAGCATCAACATTTGCGTGCCGCCTCAGGGAGAGGAAATCTTATTAACTTATAGGCTTTAATACATCTTTCCATTCTGTCGGGAAACCTATAAAAGGCAATTTCACAACATCAGAATACTCTTCAAATAAATTTACTAACTCATTATATGAATCCTTCCATTGAGGTGAATCAACTTTTTCTAACATCAACTTCATTGTAATTAGTGCAGGAAATATTTTAAGTGGTTCACTCTGCGTGTCAGGCTTATATGCTTTGTACTCACTAAATAGGTATGGACATTGTTTTAATGGCATATTATAAATTCTGCTGTAATGAGCACAAAGGTTTCTAATCTCAACTAACGAAAGCAACCAGCTTTTTATATGATTTTGTTTGGTTCCGTATATTTTTGCTATTGCCTTTCTATCTGCAAGTTTCATTATAGAGAAAAGAGATGATAGTTTACCAAATGTAAAAAGTTCAACAGCAACCCATATTGGAAAATGGCCGCCATATTTATCGAGATGATGATGAACAAATGGCAGCTTTTCTTGACGACTACATTCTTTTTTAAATTCATCTATAATAGAGTCATATATTTTAACTTTTTCATTATTTACAGTTGCTTCGAATAATGAATCATCCATAAGGCATTCAGGACCATATTTCAAAGCCAAATAATTTGCCAGTTGAGTACGAATTTGAATTTCTATGTGTTCAGTTGTATGAAAAAGAATATTTCTGAATTTGCTATCAAAGCAATATAATCTATATAAAGTTACAATAGATATTCCATCAATGTACTCTTCGTTATTCTCTGGTTTTTTTAAGCCTATTCCATACGCACTTAAACGATAGTAATTAACACGGCTCAATATTGATTCTGCTTCTTCTTCAGATGGAATCACTAATTTATGAATATTCTTCAAATGATCAACCTGTTGTTCATAAGTTAAAGCATCTTTTAATTTCATAGTATATCTCCAAAATAAAAAAAGTCCCACCTTGGTCCGCAGTGCATTTCTGCCTTATGCGTGGTGGGCTCTGCCATATATATTATAAATTATAATTGCAAAAAAGTCAATAGTATAGAATATATTCTCGATGTTACCAATAGTATTCAAACTAAATTTAACCCTACATATAACGCATCAACCTCGCCTTAAGTCCGTAAACCTCCGCGCTATAATAAAAAGCAAAAGCCGCAATGTGGGGGAAGGTTCCAGGAAAGGGTGTGCAGAGGGAGAACCTAAAGGAGGGGGGGAGAAATGCGGCTTTTGCTGCGGTTATTTGTTCTCCCCCTCCTTGTGGTGCTCCCTTTGCATAGACCTATGCAATTTCAAATTACCTCATATAAAAAGGATCTCCCTGAAAGCAGCATTAACATTTGCATGCCGCCTCAGGGAGAGAAAAAAATTCAGTTATATTTCATTATCTTCTATACCAAGATACTTCTTCAGTTCTTCAATATAGATCTCAGCCATCTCGCTGAGGATTACGTTTTTGAGAGTTATATACCCTATCTCCATTGCCTCGTCGGTAGTTTCATCATCAAACGGAACGGCAATGTAATCGGAACCGTTGAGTTCCTCGCAGATGATGCCGGAGCAGAGGGTGTAGCCGTTGAGACCGATCATCAGGTTGAGCATGGTCGCACGGTCGTTAGCTTTGATCACGCGCTGATAGTCATTGGTGCTGAGGATCTCCTCGGCAAAATAGAAGGAGCTGTTGTCGCCCTGTTCAAATGAAAGACACGGATAATCAGCAAGTTCCTCAAAGGTTATCTTATCTTTGCCAGCAAGCGGATGTCCCTTCCACAGATATACGTATGCAGCACACTTGGTAAGAGGATGGAACACTATACCGTTTGAGTGCAGAAGCTTGGTCAGTGATTTTCTGTTGAAATCATTGAGATAAATAATGCCTATCTCGCTGCGGAAGCCGGCAACGTCGCTTATTATTTCAGCAGTCTTGGTCTCACGGACAGCAAATTCATATTCTGCTGTATCGAACTCCTTGACCATTTCAACGAAGGCTTTTACAGCAAAGGAATAATGCTGCGTTGATACACCGAATTTCTTTTTTACTGCACCTTTCGTGCTGTACTTTTCAGAAAGGATCTCGAACTGACCCACTACCTGACGTGCGTACTGAATAAATTCCGCTCCGTCATTGGTAAGCGTAACTCCACGCCCGGTTCTGTTGAAGATCTTGATGCCTATTTCCTTTTCAAGTTCCTGTACCGATGAAGTAAGGGATGGCTGTGAAACGTAAAGCTGTTCTGAAGCCTTGTTCATTGATCCTGTCGATGAGATCACAAGTATATATTTTAACTGCTGTAAAGTCATAGCATTACCTCTTTGTTATGATGTTTACGGGGATAATGTAGTCGTATTCCCCTATCGAAAAAAAGCGTACCCATAGTCTAAAATTCCTATAGGTACACTATGATTATAGCATCTAACGGCGTTGTTGTCAATAGCGGGTTTTCTATACGAATAATCTGAAGATTAAAACAAACCGCAGCCTGTGTAAATTTCAGACTGCGGTCTTTTTTAATCTTCAACTATTACTAACTCTTCCTTTGTTGCTGTATCGCCTTCAATATGGAACGAATTTAGTACCGGTTCGTCATCCATGAGTGAGAGTATGAGATAACTCGCACTGCTGTCAAAGGCAAGCCTTTTGTCCTCATCTGATGGACGTGACGGAGATACCGGATGGGAATGCCAGTTTCCGAGGGGAATGAGGCCTTCTGCTCTCATATCCTTTACAGCGGCTAGCTGTTCCTTCGGATCAAGAGTGAAGTGTTCCTCGGCATGATCGGTATTGGTAAGGATGTAGACCTTCTTTATGATCCTGTCCTCGCCGTCCAGTTCCCCTGCGATAAGTCCGCAGGCTTCTATCGGGGCTTCCTTTTCAGCGTGTTCAACTATTCTGTTGTAATCACTTCTTTTAAGTATTATCATAATCCTGTACCGTCACATTCTGCCTGTTCATAGTCGATAAGCTCTGTAATTGTCGGATGGTCTCCGCAGACTGCACAGCTATGTGTGTCAGACGGCAGCTTTACCTTACGGAACTGCATCTTAAGTGCATCGTAAGTAAGGAGATAACCTGTAAGCAGATCACCCACACCGAGAATGTACTTGATAGCTTCCATTGCCTGAAGGCTGCCGATAACTCCGCCCATTGCACCGATAACACCAGCCTGCTTGCATGTAGGAACTGCATCCTTCGGCGGTGGTTCCTTGAATACGCAGCGGTAGCACGGTCCCTCTCCCGGAACATAGGTCATGAGCTGACCCTGGAAACGGATGATACCGGCATGTGAGAACGGCTTCTTCGCCATTACGCACGCATCGTTTATAAGGAACTTTGCCGGGAAGTTGTCTGTAGCATCGATAACAAAGTCATAGTCCTTGATGATGTCGAGAATATTTTCGCTTGTAATGAATTCGTGATAAGTCACTACCTTAACATCAGGATTCATCGCTTCCATAGTCTCTCTTGCAGATTCGACCTTAGGAACGCCTACATCCTTTGTCTGGTGAATAATCTGTCTCTGAAGGTTTGAAAGATCAACTTCATCAGCATCAGCAATACCGATAGTGCCAACACCTGCTGCCGCAAGATACATTGCCACCGGAGCGCCAAGACCGCCGGCACCGATTATCATTACCTTTGCGTTAAGAAGTTTCTTCTGTCCCTTTGCGCCGACTTCCTTGAGAATGATGTGTCTGGAATAACGCTCGATCTGTTCATTAGTAAAAGCCATTACTGACCTCCTCCCATGAAATAAAGGAATTCCACACTGTCACCGTCTTTGAGAACTGTTTCCTCAAACTGTCCGCTCTTAACGAAATCATCGTTTACCGTAACAGTAACATACTGCGGTGTTTCCACGTTTTCATCTATTATAAGCTGTGAAACTGTAAGTCCGTCGCTTACTTCCTTTTTAACTCCTGCAACAGTTATTATCATTTTTTCTGCTCCTCATTATTATCAATTTAGTAAGGGATATCTGCGGGGCTTCGCCCATCCCTGCGCTGAAATATTCTTTACTTTATGCTATCAATAAGAGATACTATCTCATCTTTACTTACTGCGCCTTTAAGACGTGAAACTTCTGTTCCTTTGTTCAGAAGAACAAGTGTAGGTGTTGCCTCAACGCCATATTTCTCAACCAGTTCATCATCAAAGGCTGCGTTTACTTTTACTATTTTCAGTCTGTCAGCATACTCACTTTCAAGTTTGCTGAGTACCGGTGCTATCTTTTTGCACGGAATGCAGCTGTCAGAGTAAAAGTCCACAAGTACAGGTATTTCTGATGAAATGACCTCTGTTTCAAAGTTTTCTACGTTTACTCTTGCCGGCATTATCAGTCACCGACCTTCTGAACTATAAGTTCAAATGTACCGTCTCCGTTGTCGGAAAGACTGAGTACCTTGTGTCCTTCTTCCTTAATGCTCTTCGGAACGTTCTGAACCGGTTCCCCGTCATTAAGCTTTATTGAAAGGATGTCACCGTCGTCAAGTTCTTCAAGAGCTATCTTTGCCTTTACAAAAGTGATCGGGCAGTTTACATCCGTAATGTCGATAGAATCTGTTATATTAAAATCAGCCATGTTATTTCTTCCTTTCTTATATCAGAGCTATTGCCTGTCTGAAATCTTCGATAAGGTCATCGATATCTTCAATTCCCACGCTGATGCGGATAGTGTCGTCATATACTCCTGCGCTAATCTTCTGTTTTTCTGTATTATGAGTATAAATCGTACTCGCCGGATGTATCACAAGTGTGCGTACATCGCCTATATTAGTGGCTATGGATGCATATTTAATACTGTCCATCAGCTTAAATGCCTTTTCCTTACTGCCGGCTCTTATGGTCACTATAGCTCCGCCCTTACCTGAAAGCTCTTTCTGAACAAGATCATAGTAAGGCGATGAAGGAAGTCCCGGATAGTTCACTTCTATATTATACAGTGAATCGAAAAATTCAGCAAGCTTAAGTGCATTGTCGCAGCTGCGTTCCATTCTGAGACCGAGAGTTTCGAGTCCGACTATATTCATAAACGCATTTGCAGGAGCAAGACAGCTGCCGGTATTACGCCATATTCCGTTTCTGAGTTTTGAAAGGAATGCAAAAGGACCGAATTTAAGATACGGCTCAAAGCCCGGATATCTTTCCTTTGTCCATTTGAAATTACCGCTGTCGATCACAACACCGCTTATGGCGTTTCCGCCGCCGTTTATATACTTGGAAGATGAGTGAACAACTATATCGGCACCATGCTTTATAGGATTTACAAGATAAGGTGTCGCTGTAGTGCTGTCAACTATAAGCGGTATCCCGTTTTCCCTGCAGGCTTTTGAAACAAGGTCAAGGTCCGTGATATCAAGCTTTGGATTGCCGATGAGTTCTGTAAAAACAGCTCTGGTATTTTCCGTTACCGCTTCGCTTACTGTTTCGTAAGTAACAGACTCAATAAAGCGTGCTGTTATACCGAATGCTTTCAGATCTTCAAAAAGGTCGATCGTTCCGCCGAACAAACCAGTGCTGACAATAACTTCGTCTCCTGACTTCAGAATATTGAGAAGAACTGCCGTTATAGCTGCCATTCCCGATGAACACGCAACTGCACCAAGACCGCCTTCCAGTGTTGCCATTCTGTTTTCAAAAGCACTTACAGTCGGATTTCCCACTCTTGAGTATGAGAAACCTGCAGCCCTGTTGTTAAACACCTTTTCGAGCTGCTCTGCTGAATCATAGGCAAATGCACTTACCTGATACACCGGAGGGAGAGTTGAACCCTGATCGCTGCCGTTAAGTGAAGTGCCGTGAAGCAGAGAAGTATTAAATTTCATTTTACCACCACGCTTTTACTTTATTTTTCTGTCTGATTAAAAACAAGGTACAGGACGGCGTCATAAACCGTCCTGTACAGTTGAAATCTACCATGAAATGATTTCGGTGCGCTTTCACAGTAATTTTTGATTTCTGCTTGTTATGCAAGTGTCCTTATGCCCTGAACAAGTCTGTCGATATCGCCGAATGAATTGTAAAGAGCAAGTGTAGGACGTACTGTTCCTTCGAGGCCGAAGTGACGAAGGATAGGCTGAGCACAGTGATGACCTGTACGTACAGCTATTCCGAGCTCATTAAGTCTCTGACCTACTGCTTCATTATCCACACCGTCGAGTACAAATGAAAGCACGCTTGCCTTGTTTGTTGCTGTACCGATGAGATGGAGACCGTTTATCTTCTGCATTTCCTTCATTGCGTAAACGAGAAGTTCATGTTCATGACGGTTTACCTCAGCCATGCCTATCGAATTAAGATATTCAAGGGCAGCGCCAAGACCAACTGCATCGGCAATGCTTCCTGTACCGGCTTCAAACTTGTTCGGAGCCGGATTGTAGATAGTGCGTTCAAATGTTACGTCCTTGATCATGTTACCGCCACCGTGATAAGGTCTTGCAGCTTCAAGAACATCGGACTTTCCGTAAACAGCACCTATACCTGTAGGTGCGAAGATCTTGTGTCCTGAGAAAACGAAGAAGTCTGTGTCGAGTGCTGTAACGTTTACCGGAATGTGTGCAACTGACTGTGCACCGTCGATAAGTATACGTACTCCGTGAGCATGTGCTATTGCTACAAGTTCCTCGATCGGAGTTACTGTACCGAGTGCGTTTGAAACGTGAGTTGCTGATACGAATTTCGTTCTCTTGGTAAAGAGCTTTTCATACTCAGAAATTATGAGCTGACCGCTCTTGTCAACAGGAACAACCTTGATGACTGCACCTGTCTCTTCGCAGATGAGCTGCCACGGAACAATGTTTGCGTGGTGTTCGAGCATTGTGAGAATGATCTCGTCACCTGGTTTAAGCAGAGGCTTAACATAGGCATTAGCCACAAGGTTTATAGCCTCTGTGGTACCGCGTACAAAAACGATGTTGTCCTTTGAAGGAGCGCCGAGAAAATCAGCTGTTATCTGTCTTGCATTTTCGTATGCATCAGTTGAGCGGGCTGCAAGTTCATGAGCACCTCTGTGAACATTTGAGTTTTCATGTTCATAGTAGTAGGTGAGTCTGTCGATGACCTGCTTCGGACGCTGTGTTGTTGCACCGTTATCCAGCCACACAAGATCATTGCCGTTGATCTTTTCGCTGAGTATAGGAAAATCATTTCTTATCTGAGCAAGTGTCTTTGTTCCGACAATAATGCTGGAGTTTGACTTTGCCTGCGGAGCTTCAGGAGCTTTAGCCTGTGTCGCCTGCTTCGGAACGTAGGTGTCAGCCTGTCCCTGTGAAAGAACTACAGGTGAATAACCGCCTGAAGACGGCTGTTCGGAAGGTGCAGTGTAGGCGTCATATGCGCCGTACTGACGTGCAGCTCCTGTCACCGGTGAAGCACCGTAACTGTCTGCTGCCTGTTCGTATTCAGAAACAGTACTGTAACCGCCGTTATATTCGTTGGCGATCTGTTCGAATTCTGAAACACTTCCGTAGCCGGAAAAAGCATTTTCAGCAGATGATGCATAGTTTGCACCGCCGCCGTAGGATGCCGCCTTTGAAGCCGCATAGTTAATTACGGAAGTATCTCCGCTTGTAACAAGGCTTTCAATACCGGCTGCACATCTTTCCGGTTCAAAGTCAGGGAAAAGTGAATTTGCGAGATTCTCGAGCTCAGACTCAGAAGGGATCCCGTAATTAGTCGTAGTCATAGTATTCACCTACCTCGACATCTTCGAGAACAGCGATAGCGTCGTCTGAAAGAATAGCTGCCGAGCAGTAGAGTGAAAGCAGATATGAAGCAACACCCTTGTCATCTATACCTCTGAAACGAACTGAAAGTCCTCTTGACTGTTCGTTCTTCAGATTACGCTGGAAAAGACCGATAACACCTCTCTTGGCTTCGCCTGTACGAACGAGAAGGATGTTTGTCTTGCCGCTCTTGCTCTTAGGATTCTTGAGTCCGTCAACAAGAAGCTTGTCTGTCGGGATTATCGGAATGCCGCGCCATGCGATGAATGTGCCGCCTGCGATATTTACAGTTACCGGAGGAACACCTCTCTTTGTGCATTCTCTTTCAAAAGCTGCGATTGCTCTTGGATGAGCAAGGAAGAATGATGGTTCCTTCCATACCTTTGTGATGAGTTCGTCGAGATCATCAGGTGTAGGAGCACCGTTTCTTGTCTGGATTCTCTGTGAATCAGGAACGTTCTTTAAGAGGCCGTAGTCATCGTTGTTGATGAGCTGGCTTTCCTGACGCTCACGAAGGCTTTCGATAGCGAGATCAAGCTGTTCCTTTACCTGATCGTAAGGTGAACCGTATACGTCAGCAACAGCTGTGTTTACATTGATAATTGTTGAAATAGAAGCGAGCTGAAGTTCTCTTGGGTTTTCTTCATATTCAACATAACCCTGAGGGATGATATCTGACTTCTTTTCAACGCTGCAGAGAACGTCAAGCGGTGTTTCGCCTTCCTTTACCTTATTGATTCTGTAGATACCTGAATCAAGACCTTTGAATTCGAGAACTTTTGTTACCCACTTAGGAGTAAGGGCACCGTACTGCGGTCTTGTCTTGTTTACGTCAGCAAGATTATATGCTGCCTTTTTACCAAGAGCGATTATCTGATCGTTTTTTGTTTCTTTAGACATAACGTCTACCTCCAATTTAGTATTTTAATATAACCTTTCCACCCAGGCAGACTGTCTGTCGGGTGTATATATGAAATAAAGAGGTTTACCCCGTTCTCTTTATCATATCAGTATACCGGGAAGTCCTTGTCCACTTCCCTTGCCCATGCGTTGGTACCGCCTTTGAGATTGTAAAGCGAACCCGTGTATCCTGCCTCACGGAGAGTATTCACAGCAAGAATGCTGCGCTTTCCTTCCTTGCAGACGAAAACAGTATCTACCGAACTGTCAAGTTCGTTCTGTCTTCTTTCGAGCTGACCAATAGGGATGACCTTTGCATCAGGGAATTTTGCTATTGCTCTTTCGTGAGGTTCACGGACATCGATGATAGTGATCTTTTCACCGTCATCGATACGTCTCTTGAGTTCCTTCGGCTCAATGCCTTCGACTTCCGCTTCCTCCTCACGCTGCTTTGTGATGCCGCAGAAATCTTCGTAGTCAAATTCCTCAATTTCAGTAATGGTCTTATTCTTTCCGCATATCGGGCAGTTGTCGTTTTTGTGTATTTTAAATTCGCGCCATTTGAGGTTCCAGGCATCGAAGCTTACTACCCTGCCAATAAGATTCTTTCCTCCGCCGACTATGAGCTTTATTACTTCGTTTGCCTGAAGAGTACCTATGACACCCGGAAGCACACCGACTACACCACCCATTGCACATGAGGGTACAAGTCCTGCCGGCGGCGGTGCCGGATACATACATCTGAAGCACGGTCCTTCATCTGCATAGTAGACTGATACCTGTCCTTCAAACTGATACATGGCTCCGAACACATCCGGTTTGCCGAGAAGTGCGCAGGCATCGCTCACAAGATAGCGCGTGGGATAGTTGTCCGACGCATCTGCCACAACGTCATATTCGGAAATGATCTCCTCTGCGTTTTCAGCCGTAAGACGCTTGTTGTATATCTCAACTTTAACAAAAGGATTTATCTGCTTTATGCTGTCCTTGGCGGAAGCTACCTTCGGTCTGCCGATGTCTCTTGTACCGTGAATGACCTGACGCTGAAGATTGGATTCCTCTACCTCGTCATCATCGATGATACCGATAGTACCAACACCTGCTGCCGCAAGATACTGTGCAAGCGGTGTGCCGAGCCCGCCGGCTCCCACGATAAGAACCTTTGCAGCTTTAAGCCTTTTCTGACCCTTAACACCGATTTCCTGCAGAAGAAGGTGACGGCTGTAACGGTTTATCTCGTCGTTTGTCAGCTTTTCGCCTTTCCTGTCGCCCAGAATACTTTCGTTTCCTGAACCGCCTGCGATTGCAGGAATGAGAATGATCTCGTCACGGTCTTTTACTTCGGTATCAAAATCGTTCAGATCTCTGATGCTTTCATCGTTTACGAATATATTTACAAATGAACGAAGTTTGCCTTCTTCATCGAAAAGCGCCTTTTTTGTATCAGGATATTCTTCTGATAAAAGAGTAAGCACCTCGCCCACTGTTTTTCCTTCAAGTTCTATTTCTGACCTGTGCTCTGTAAAAAGCCTCAGGGTCGTTGGTATCACAACTGTTACTGCCATAAAAACTCCTGCCTTTGTAACACTTACTATTCACATCTTTTCGATATATATTATAAGTATAAAATGCGACGATTTCATTATAACATATATCACAAATAGAATCAATATTTTTTCTATCTCAAATTATTATTACAGGATATAGGATTTTCCTATTACTATGCTAATTATTATATCGTGCTATAGGCTTTTTATATAATATAGAACCATGCCGCTTCGGTTTCAACGTCAACACGTTCAACCGGCTTTGAAGCATCGTAATTGTAACGCAGTTCCTGATTCTTGACGCTTACCTTTGCGCCTTCCGGAATCGATCTGGTAATAAACGCGTTACCTCCGATGACAACATCTTTTCCGATGACCGTATCACCGCCTAGAATGGACGCACCTGAATAGATCGTTACATTGTCTTCGATAGTCGGGTGTCTTCTCTTGTTTTTCAGAGCCTGACCGCCCCTTGTTGACAGAGCTCCAAGCGTCACGCCCTGATAGATCTTCACGTTGTTTCCGATAACCGTGGTCTCGCCTATTACTATACCTGTACCGTGGTCTATGAAAAAGTATTTTCCGATGGTAGCACCCGGATGGATGTCGATGCCGGTCACGCTGTGAGCATATTCCGTCATCATTCTCGGAATTACCGGAACCCCGAGAAGGAACAGTTCGTGCGCTATCCTGTTTACAAGGATGGCGTAGAGTCCCGGATAGGAATAGATGATCTCATCTTCGCTGAATGCAGCCGGGTCGCCGTCATATGCTGCCTGAACGTC
>JBGUVZ010000371.1:0-2931 GCA_045220685.1 Oscillospiraceae bacterium
TTCAGCTAACGCTGTGAAAGTGCCGTTTGGATTATCGGATATTAAGCGTGCGCTTTTAGCGCACTATCAATAGCACCGGCACGTCGTTAGACGGGACGGTACCTTTTTACCCCCTGCTGCGTTTGCGGCGGTCCTTATCCGGATGGAGTCTGTAGTACTCCTCCTTGTCTTTGTACATGCGTTCGTCGGCGGTCTGCATTGCTTTGCAGATGTCGTACTCGCCTGTGACGTAAACTGTACCTACTGCAAAACGTACATCGGATGTGGTTTCTGTGAGGGTGCGGAGCTGGTCTGCGAGTTCGTTAAGCTTTTCTTCCGTGATGTCCGGACAGAGTACGACGAACTCATCGCCGCCGGCACGGTAGATCTCGTAGTCGCCGAATGCGATCTTCAGGAGAGATGCCGCTCTTGATAGGAGTTTGTCACCGGCTTCGTGACCTTCGTCATCGTTGACCGTCTTAAGTCCGTTAAGATCGGCGAAGGCAATACCCATCTTTTCAGGTGCCTTCACTTCACCGGATACGATCTTATCCACACGCTCGTTCATTGCATTCCGGTTGCTTACCTGTGTAAGGCCGTCAACTGAACTCTTGAATTCAAGATTTGAGATAAGATAATGGTTCTGGATAACGGCTGCAAGCAGGAACGATGAAAGTTCGAGCACGCTTTTGATCTTCAGAACTTTTGAAACATCAAAGTTTGCTGCCCAGATAAATCCTACAAGTGATCGTTTGCAGCGGATCTCGTAAAGAACGATATTTTTAACGCCGTGATTGCAGAGTGAACGATACCAGTCAGGATCACGTTCCTCAATAACGCTGAGATCTTCAAGGATAAGGCAGTCACTCATTGCAAGGGCCTTTTCCCATCGTCTTGCAACCTCAAATGGTGTGCATCCCAGTTCTTCCGCAAGTCCTTCAAGAAGTTCATCCTGTATCCCTTCTTCAGAAACGCATCTGCACTTCTGATTGCTTTCATCTACAGGAAAGATAGAACATCTTTCCGCGCCGCAGACCTGCTTTATTTCCGCAGCAACTGAAGTAAGTGCCTGATAGAAATCCTGCATTTCATGGAGTTTGATGCTTATATCTGTTACAGCAGCTGAAACATCAGCCGGATGCTGTGACATCGATTCTGTTTCCAGATTGTCCTCGTATTCGAGTATGTAAAGGCAGTAAACCTTTTTAGTACCGTCTTCTGAAACTTCATCAAAAGTCGCTACCGGAATGTAGAACCCCTTCAGCCAGAATCCGCGGGCATTTACGTAGGAGTAAAGTGATTTCTTCGTACTGCCGCTCCTGTAAAGATATCTTTCAAAATTAAGATCCATCCAGTAATTTCTGTACGGTATTCCCGGATAGAATTCAGGTGCATCCGGACTGAAATGAAGCATGCCCTCATTCATTTTGTTTACGCCTTCGAGACGTATCTCGCTGAAGCTTCCGTCCGGAAGGATGTCGAAAGAGTACAAACTAACAAGCGCATCAAAGCCTTCGAGCCATGACTGATAATCCATTAATAATTCCCCCTTATCATAAATCAAATATTTTAAGATCACACCGATTGAGGAGCTTACGAGGCTTCGCCCCGTGCCCCATCAGCGTTTTATTAGTTATCAGTAGCAGTCGTAATTATATACTACTCTTGAAAAATCAAGTTTTTTCAGATTTTCACGCGGGATAAAGAATGTACCTGTACCTGAGTCGCCCCACATGATATCTATATTCTCATCATTTCCGTATGTACTGTCAAGTTCGAAAAGAAGCACATCACAGTCCCCGAGGTTGTCACTGCTTCGCGGATCTTCCTGTGTAAATGCCGGATATCCGCCGATAACAGTTCTGAAAACAGTTTTATTACTGAGTTCTTCATACACTTCATCATCAAGATCGTAAAGATTATCGATCTTTTCATCCTCCGATTCATTAAAGCATTTAACGAATGCTTTTTCAAAACGGAAGTCATGAACTGTTGCAGGCTGATCTTCAGGTTCTGAAGGCACGAGTCTGTATTCACCTGAAAACGGCAGATATATCTTTTCCTCGCCGTTATATACAGGTATCTCATCTGCTGAAAGAAGTTTTGTTTCGTCCGTGATTATATTTTCGTGGTAGATCACGCGGAAATCATCCTGTCCTGCAAGTGCCTCACCGTAACACTCCGAAGCCATTCCGTAAAGGTCATCTCCGGCAATGAAAAACTGGAGTATTCCCTTTTCCGGAAAATCCGGGATATGCGGTATCTGCTCAAAATTAAGCTGAGCAAGAAGAATAAGAGGCTGATCTTTAAAAGCATTTTTCCTGCCTCGCGGATATTCCATGTCCTTTGGAAAATACGGCGTTCCGCCTACCTTACAGTCAAACAGTCCCGGCTTTTCGTTCTTTACAGTAAACTGAACTGCCGGCTGCGGAGGAAGGATCTCTCCCACTTTTTCAAGAATTTTTTCAATATCCATTTATCAAAACTCCTTTATTTCAGAGAATGTCATGTCGCAGATCCTGCAAATCATATCTGCGGAATGGGAAGACTGCGGAGCTCCGCTCCGATCTCCACGCTAAATTATGAAATAACTTTACCTTTACCGCTCTTTTCCTTAGGGATAACAGGCTTTTCCTTTCCGCCCATATCCTCGAAAAGAACCTCTTCGTCATCAACCGGTTCGTTATAGTATCTTTCCGGGTTCTTTTCTCCGCGACTCTCATAGTAAGGATCAATTACGAATTTCTGTATTACAGGATAACAGCAGAAACTGATAACAAATGCTATTATAGCTGCCGGAGCAAACGGAACTATGAACACCAGCAGACGACGTAAATTCTCAACCGCCAGTATCGGGATGAAAATAAGAATCGGAAGGCCTATATTACACAACAATGCCATAAAATTCTGCTTTGGTGTCAGAAAAGCAAATTTGAGAGAATTGCTTACGAT
>JBGUVZ010000372.1:0-3076 GCA_045220685.1 Oscillospiraceae bacterium
CGGTTTTCCGGTAGGAGTGGTGACCATGTCGATCTCCGGATAAACTTTGCTTAAAGCCTTGTCGAGAACGATCATAGAGAATACTGATGTGCCGGCAGATACGTTTCCTGTACCCGGTGCAACAGCATTTGTAGCTGTCATACCTGTTCCGGCATCTCCTTCAGGAGGTGCAAACGGAATGCCTGGTTTTAATTTGTTACCGAGAAGCTTTGCGCCTTCTTCAGTAAGCTTTCCGGCTTCTGTTCCGGCTGTGAGAACCTTCGGAAGAACTTCATGAATATTAATGCCGCAGTTCTTTTCTGCCATGAGATCTGCAAATTTATCAAGCATCATACTGTCGTAGTCAGGCTTTTCACTGTCTATCGGGAAAATACCTGAGGCTTCACCGATACCGACTGCATTTACGCCTGTAAGTTTATAGTGAACATATCCTGCAAGTGTGGTTATATGTGCGAGACGAGGAATATGTTCTTCATTGTTAAGTACAGCCTGATAAAGATGAGCGATGCTCCAGCGCTGCGGAATATTAAATTCAAAAAGTTTTGTCAGTTCATCTGCAGCATCACCTGTGATGGTGTTCTGCCATGTACGGAAAGGAACGAGAAGATTCCAGTCTTTGTCGAAAGCAAGATAACCGTGCATCATTGCTGAAATACCGGCTGCATCTACTGATGAGACATCTGCTTTGTCCAGAGCTTCATTAAGACCTTTCCATACTTCTTCAAGATCGTAAGTCCAGATCCTGTTTATGTATGAACTCTTCCAGGTGTAGTCGCCGGATGATACCGGTTCAAAACTGCTGTCAATGACAGAAGCCTTTATTCTGGTGGAGCCCAGTTCAATGCCGAGGCATTTGCCAAAATTAATATTTTTACCCATACTACAACTCCTGTGCTCAGTGGCTTGATTTGTTTTTTCTTGAAAGTACAACACTCTGGATAACGATGAAGAGACAGATCATTGCTGCAACTGTTATGTTTGTCCACCATGCGTCGTCAAGACCAAGTGAAGCAACGATATTCTTGATAGTGCTGAGTGACATTACACCAAAGAGCGTTCCTATGATATTTCCTGAACCGCCTGTGAGCATCGTACCGCCGATGATGGATGATGCAATGGCGTTCATTTCAGCACCGCTGGCATGTGAAGGTGAACCTGATCCTACGTGGAGGAAGTATACAAATCCGCCTACACCTGCGAGGAATCCGCAGATAAGATAAGCAAAGAATTTTGTACGCTTTACGTTGATACCAAGCATGTTGGCACTCTGTGCATTTCCGCCTACAGCGTAGAAACTTCTGCCGAGTCTGAACCATTTTAAGAGAATGAAGAGTACTGCAACTGTGAGTAGTGCAACTACAACTCCGATCTCAATGTATGCCGGAATGAATATTCCTTTTTTGTTGTATGCACCTATGCCAGGAATAAGTATTCTTGTATCCTTGAGAGCTTTGAACTGCTCGTTCTCAACATTGAACTGTGTGCTGTTTACGATTGTGGTGAGACCACGAGCAAAGAACATACCGGCAAGGGTTACGATGAACGGCTGTACCTCAAGATAGGCTATAAGCACGCCCTGAACGAGTCCGAATAGAATACCAATGCCGAGGGCTATCAGTATGGCTGTATATACGTTTCCGCCCTTGTAGTCAAGATGAACGGCACAGCACATACATACGAGAGATGTGACAGCACCTACGGAAATGTCGATGCCGCCTGTGATCATAACGAGGCTCATACCACATGAAATAATGATAAGAGCGGCATTTTCATTGAAAAGATTCAGAAATGTCTGAGGTTTTGTAAAACCTCCGCCAAGCATTGTTACTGCACATGCATACATTAAAATGAATACTGCAACAGTGATAATAAGGAGCAAATTAGAATCAGTGAGTCTCTTTTTCATTTAATTTGCCTCCTTTGCAGAGAAGTTTTTCTTCAGATCAGCAAGCTTCTTACGTACAACCGGAGCGCTGAGAACAACGAGTATGATAACTACGATAGCCTTGTATGCCGGAAGTGCGGCTGCAGGAACTTCAAATTTGTAAAGAGTAATTGTGAGAAACTGAATAACGTAAGCACCTATGATAGAAGATGAAATACTGAACTTACCGCCGCTGAGTGCGTTTCCGCCGAGGGCAACAGCAAGTATGGCGTCCATTTCAATATCCTTCGCAATTACTGAATAATTGATTGTAGAAAGACGGCTTACCTTGATAAATCCTGCAACTGCAACGCAGAAGCCAAGGATCACGTAAGTAATGAATTTGATAAACTGCGGATTGATACCGTTGAGTCTTGAAGACTCTGCGTTTATACCAACTGCCTGTGTAAAGAGTGAAAGCTTTGTAAAACGCATTACAAGTGCAGTGATGATCATGAACAGTATCGCTATAAAGATCGGCGACGGAACCGCTATTCCAGGAAAGAAGTTTCCGAAGTAGCCGAACTTTGGTTCTGAAATGATCGGGAGCTGGTTGTTGTTAATCCATGCTGCGATGGAACGTCCTGCTGTGAAGAGAATGAGCGTCGCTACCATTGGCTGAAGCTTGAAGTAAGCAACGAGAACGCCGTTGAATGCGCCGAAGAGCATTGCTACTATACAGCAGATAATAAATGCAACGATTATAGGAGCGTGCAAATGATCCGGCCTTGTTTCTGTTCCGCACAGTACTCTAAGTACCACGCTTCCGGCAAGTGCGATTGCAGCACCTACGGAAATATCCTGTCCGCCTGAAGCGGCAGTAACAAGTGTCATACCGATTGAAAGAATGACAAGCTCTGAAGCATTGTCAAGTATTGTGATAAGGTTTCCTTTAAGTACAGGATAACCGAGACTGCTTGTTCCCAGTTCCACTTTGAAGAAGGAAGGGTCTGCGATAAGATTGAAGAGCATCAGAACGAGCAGAGCAGCAATAGGGATAAAGATCTGTTTTTTGATGATCTTTAAAAAGAAGTTCTGATCCTTTGATAAACTGTTTTGTGCCATTACTTCTTTTCACCTCCGGCAATAGTAGACATGATCTTTGTCTGCGTCAGATCCTCACCTGTAAGCTCGCCGACAACATGTCTGTCA